>NZ_JBEYFC010000146.1:0-18965 GCF_040634175.1 Streptomyces sp. NPDC007162 | reverse complement strand
ACCGTGCGGATGATCGACGCCGACCTGCACATCCGCCTCGCGGACGGGACCCGGCTGCGGGACGATCGGATAATCTCCGCAGCCGTCTACCGGCTGGACGGGCGCGGTGAGGTCGAGGACCACTGGTACACGCTGGTCAACCCCGAGCGCGATCCGGGTCCCGTGTGGATCCACGGCCTGACGAGCGAGGTGCTCGAAGGGGCGCCGCTGTTCACGGACATCGCCGAGGAGTTCTCGGCCCGGCTGGACGGCCGGGTGCTGGTCGCGCACAACGCGGTCTTCGACTGGCAGATGATCGCCCGCGAGTACGCGCGCGCGAAGGCCGAGGCACCGGTGCGGCAGCGGCTGTGCACCATCGCGCTCTCCAAGGAGCTGGGCCTGCCGCTGCCCAACCACAAGCTGGAGACCCTGGCCGCGCACTTCGGGGTGGTACAGCAGCGGGCGCACCACGCGCTGGACGACGCACGGGTGCTCGCGGAGGCGTTCCGGCCCAGCCTGCGGGCCGCCGCCGCGGGGAACGTGCGGCTGCCGCTCCTCGAGTGCCGGCCGCTGACGGAGTGGTCGGACACGCCCAGGATCGGGCAGCAGGCGAGCGGCGGCTACCGGCCGAGCAGCTGGCGCCCGTCCCGCAGACGGCCGGCCTGCCCGTACCCGAACCCGGGGCGGTACGAGGACGGCAAGCCGCTCAGGCAGGGCATGCGGGTGGCGTTCTCCGGGGACACCTCGGTCGACCGGGAGCTCCTGGAGGACCGGGCCGCGGAGGCCGGCCTGCACGTCTCCGCGAGTATCTCGCGGCTCACCAGCCTGCTGGTCACCAACGACCCGGACTCGGGCACGTCGAAGGTCGTCAAGGCCCGCCAGTTCGGGACCCCCGTCGTCGACGAGGCCGCCTTCGGGCAGCTGCTGCGGGACGTGGCACCGGTATCGGAGGAGTGACCGCGCCGCGGGACCGTACGGACGGGTGATTGCCGCGCGACTCGCCCCGCGCCCACTCGCTCGCGCGAGGCCGACCACCCACGCTGTGCCGCATGGCGAAATGTGAAGTTTGCGGTAACGACTACGGAATGACCTTCGAGGTGCACGCGCAGGGCGCGATCCATGTCTTCGACTGCTTCTCCTGCGCGATCCACCGTATGGCCCCGGTCTGCGAGCACTGCAAGGTCTCGATCATCGGCCAGGGCGTCGAGGCCGAGAACCAGTGGTACTGCGGCGCCCACTGCGCCCGTGAGGCCGGCAAGTCGGGCATCGTCGACCGCGTGTGACCGGTACCCGCGCGCTCGCCCCCCACGACCGAGTTGTACGGTCGTGTGGTGTACCGCTTCCTTTGGACCCGGCAGTGGGTGATCCTCGCCCTCGTCTCGCTGCTTCTCATCCCCACGATGATCCGGCTCGGGATCTGGCAGAAGCACCGGTATGAGGAGCGCAGCGCCCGTAACCAGCTGGTGGCCGAGGCGCTGCACGCCAAGCCGGTGCCGGTGGAGCAGGTGACCGAGCCCGGGCACGCGGTGACCCGCAAGGAGCGGTACCACACCGTCACCGCGACCGGCACCTTCGACACCGCCCACGAGGTCGTCGTGCGGCGCCGCACGAACGCGGACGACGAGGTCGGCTACCACGTCCTCACCCCGTTCGTGCTCGCCGACGGCAAGGTGCTGCTGGTCAACCGGGGCTGGATCCCCGCGGACGGCCCGAGCCAGACCGCCTTCCCCAAGATCCCCGCGCCGCCCGCGGGCAAGGTCACCGTCCAGGGCCGGCTGATGCCCGACGAGACCACCGCGGCGAGCGGCATCAAGGACATCAAGGGCCTGCCCGACCGGCAGGTCATGCTGATCAACAGCGAGGAGCAGGCGCGCCGGCTCGGCAAGCAGGTCCTCGGCGGCTACATCGAGCAGACCGCGCCGCAGCCCAAGGGCGACACGCCGGAGCAGATCTCCGATCCCGGCAAGGAGGACGCTCCGCTCAACTACGCGTACATGATCCAGTGGTGGCTGTTCGCCGCGGGCGTCCCCTACGGCTTCTTCGTGCTGGTGCGCCGCGAGGCACGCGCGCGTGCGGAGGCGGCGGAGCAGGAGAAGGCAGAGGAAGCGGAGCCGGCCGCCGTGTGACGCCGGCGGGACCTGCCGTGCCACTCCCCGCGGTGTCACTCCGCCGGCTCACCACCTGATTGGCCCCCCGGCCGGCCGGGAAACCGGGTCCCGTGGATCGACGCATCGAGGACTACGCCCTGATCGGCGACGAGCAGACCGCGGCCCTGGTCGGCCGGGACGGCTCCATCGACTGGCTGTGCCTGCCCAGATTCGACTCCGCCGCGTGCTTCACCAGACTTCTGGGCGACGAGGACAACGGACACTGGCGGATCGCCCCCCGGGGCGCCACGGTCTGCGCCCGGCGGGCCTACCGGCGCGACACACTGGTCCTGGACACCGAGTGGGAGACGGAACAGGGCACGGTACGGGTCACCGACCTGATGCCCCAGCGCGAGCGCGCCCCCGAGGTCGTACGCATCGTCGAGGGCGTCACCGGCCGGGTCACCGTGCAGAGCGCGCTGCGGCTGCGCTTCGACTACGGCTCGATCACCCCGTGGATGCGCCGCTCCGGCGGCCACCGGGTCGCCGTCGCCGGACCCGACTCGGTGTGGCTGCGCAGCGACCCGGCCGTACGGACCTGGGGCGAGGACTTCGGCACCCACTCCGAGTTCACCGTCGAGGAGGGCGACAAGGTCGCGTTCGTGCTCACCTGGCACCCCTCGCACGAGCCGCGTCCACCGCTCGTCGACCCCTACGACGCCCTGCGCTCCAGCGTGGCCGACTGGCGGCGCTGGGCCGCCCGCTGCACCTACGACGGCCCGCACCGGGACGCCGTGATGCGCTCCCTGATCACCCTCAAGGCACTCACCTACGCGCCGACCGGCGGGATCGTCGCGGCAGCGACCAGCTCGCTGCCCGAGGAACTGGGCGGGGTGCGCAACTGGGACTACCGCTTCTGCTGGCTGCGCGACTCCACCCTCACGCTCGGCGCCCTGCTCGCCGCCGGCTACCGCAAGGAGGCCGAGAGCTGGCGCAACTGGCTGGTGCGCGCGGTCGCCGGCGACCCGGCGGACCTGCAGATCATGTACGGTCTGTCGGGCGAGCGCAGGCTGCCCGAGTTCGAACTGGACTGGCTGTCCGGCTTCGGCGGCTCCCGCCCCGTACGCGTCGGCAACGGCGCCGTGGACCAGCTCCAGTTGGACGTGTACGGCGAGGTCATGGACTCGCTGTCGCTGGCCCGCAGCGCGGGCCTGCCGACCAAACCGCACATGTGGTCCATCCAGTGCACGCTGATGAAGTTCCTGGAGAAGACCTGGCGGCAGCCCGACGAGGGGCTGTGGGAGGTGCGCGGCGGCCGACGGCATTTCGTGCACTCCAAGGTGCTGGTGTGGGTGGCCGCGGACCGCGCGGTGAAGACCCTGGAGGACTACCCGGAGCTGGAGGGCGACCTGGGGAGCTGGCGCGCGTTCCGCGACGAGGTGCACCAGGAGGTGTGCGAGAAGGGGTTCGATCCCGGACGCAACACCTTCACGCAGTACTACGGCTCGCGCGAACTGGACGCCTCGCTGCTGCTGATCCCGCGCGTCGGCTTCCTGCCGCCGGACGACCCCCGGGTGATCGGCACGGTGGACGCGATCCGGGACGACCTGGGCCACGGTGGGTTCCTGCGCCGCTACGACACCGACGCGATCGGGGTCGACGGCATGCCCGGCGGCGAGGGCGCCTTCCTGGCCTGCTCGTTCTGGCTGGCCGACGCGCTGCACATGACCGGCCGCACCGACGAGGCGAAGGAGCTGTTCGAACGGCTGGTGGGGCTCGGCAACGACGTGGGGCTGCTGTCCGAGGAGTACGACCCGGAGGGCGAACGCCAGTTGGGCAACTTCCCGCAGGCGTTCAGCCACATCGGGCTGGTGAACACCGCCCTCACGCTCTTCGCCGGCGAGCAGGCAGGATAGGAACCATGGATCTTGGACTGAAGGACCGGGTGTACGTCGTCACCGGAGGCACCCGCGGGCTGGGCAACGCGGCGGCGCGCGAGCTGGTCGCCGACGGGGCGAAGGTCGTCGTGACCGGACGGGACGAGAAGGGCGTCGCCGACGCGGCGGCCGGACTCGGGCCGAACGCGGTGGGAGTGGCCGTGGACAACGCGGACCCGGACGCGCCGGCACGGCTGATCGCGGCGGCGCGTGAGCGTTTCGGGGGCTTCGACGGCATCCTGGTGAGCGTCGGCGGCCCGCCGGCCGGGTTCGTCGCCGACAACACGGACGAGCAGTGGCAGGCCGCGTTCGAGTCGGTGTTCCTGGGCGCCGTACGGCTCGCCCGCGCGGCGGCGGCGGAGCTGCCGGAAGGGGGCGTCATCGGGTTCGTGCTGTCCGGGTCGGTGTACGAGCCGATTCCGGGGCTGACGATCTCCAACGGGCTGCGGCCCGGGCTCGCCGGGTTCGCCAAGTCGCTGGCGGACGAGCTGGGGCCGCGCGGGATCAGGGTCGTGGGCGTGCTGCCGTCGCGGATCGACACGGACCGGGTACGGGAGCTGGACGCCATGTCCGCCGACCCGCAGGCGACCCGGACCGAGAACGAGTCCCGGATCCCGCTGCGGCGGTACGGGACTCCGGAGGAGTTCGGGCGGGTGGCGGCGTTCCTGATGTCTCCGGGGGCTTCTTATCTGACGGGCATCATGGTGCCTGTGGACGGGGGCATGCGGCACGGGTTCTGACGGCCGCTCGTCCGACCGGTGCGGTCAGGTGACCCTCTGCGCGCGGTGCCCGACCGTCAGCCGGACTTCCGCGGGGAGTTTCTCCAGGGCCGCCGATTCCCGGGCGTGCGCCAGCGCCCGGGCCGTCAGCTCGTTCAGCGCCTGCGCCGGTGCCACGTCCGGCTCCAGACGGAGAAAGACCCCGACCCGTGGTGCCGTGCGGGTGCCCCTGAGGACCGCCTGGGCGTGGGCCACGCCCTCCTGGTGGGCCGCGTCCGTCGCCAGGACCGTCTCCAGGGCCCTGCCGCGCAGCAGCGCGCCCTCGGCGTCCCCCGTGTCCACCAGGACCTCGGTCAGGCGGCGCCGGCGCAGTTGGGCGGTCAGCCACCACAGGGCGAGCAGGACCAGGACCGTCAGGGTCGCCAGGACCGTCGGCCACCACCAGCCGGCGTCCCGCCAGTGGGTGCGCCGGGCCGTGGTCAGCAGGACGTCGTGGCGGTCGTGGTACGGCCACCAGGAGGGGGGCGGCGCTCCCAGACCGACGGCGAGGACCGATCCGCCGAGGGTGAGGAGCAGCAGGCCCGCTAGGCCGACCAGGACGCGGTTGACGGTACGGAGCATGGTGTCACCCCTTCCGGCCGGGCCGGAGCACGTGCAGGGTCAGTTCGGGCTCACGGGCCAGGCCCAGGGCGTGGATCGCGCCGGTCAGCGTCGCCTCCAGGTCGGCCCGGACCTCGTCCGGTTCCCGGAGGTGCGAGACGGCGAGGACGTGCGCGCGGGTGCGGTGCAGTCGTACGCGTACCCGGCGGACGCCCGAGATCTCCATGGCCCGGTCGCGCAGCACCGTCGCCGCCGCGTCCCGGCGCAGCCCGGCGCGGACGTCCGGGTGGGTGCGGCGCATCGGCAGGACGTCCCGCAGGCCCGGCGTGACGGCCAGGGTCAGCAGCCACAGGCCGAGAGCGGCGGCGACGCCCGCGCCCACCAGGACCCAGATGCCGTCGAGCGGCTGCTCGGCCAGCCGGTGCGCCAGTTCGCGGCGCCAGCGCATCGCCGGACGGTGGGCGCGCACAGCCGCGATGTCGTACAGGAAGGCGCCCGCGACGACGAGGGTGAGCAGGGCGACCAGGGTCGCCGGGGCGCGGCGCGGGGACCAGAAGCGGGCCTCGCGGCCGGCCGGGGGTGCGGTCGCGGGTGGCTTCTCGATGACCTGTGTCTGCTCGGCGCTCATCACGCCCTCCCCTGGGTCCGGGCCGGGTGCAGCCGTTCGCGGTGGACGGCGGCCTCCCGGACGTGTCCACCAACGCGCCTACCCGCTCGACCGCATGCCGACGCCCCCCAGCGGGCGCCGGCTGTGCCCGGCCCCACCGGCGCGTGTTACTCGCCCACTCCCGCGAGGTCCCGCAGCCGCCGGGCCTGGGCCTGCCGTTCGGCGGCCCGCTGTTCGTCGTACGTACGACCGCTCGCGCCGCGCAGCAACGCCTTGGTCTCCACGAGGGCATCCCGCGGCGCGGCCAGCAGCGCACCGGCCAGGTCCCGTACCGCCGCGTCGAGTTCGCCCGTCGGCACCGCCACGCTCGCCAGCCCGGAGGCCACCGCCTCCTCGGCCAGGACGTAGCGTCCGGTCGCGCAGATCTCCAGCGCGCGGGCGTAGCCGACCAGGGAGACCAGCGGGTGGGTGCCGGTCAGGTCGGGCACCAGCCCCAGACTGGTCTCGCGCATGGCGAACTGCACGTCGTCCGCGACGACGCGCAGATCACAGGCGAGGGCCAGCTGGAAGCCGGCCCCGATGGCGTGTCCCTGCACGGCGGCGATCGACACGATGTCGCTCTGCCGCCACCAGGTGAACGCCTCCTGGTATGCGGCGATGCTCGCGTCGAGTTCGGCGTCGCCGCGGCGCGCGAGCTCGATGAAGGTCGGCTCGCCCGGGATCCCTTCCGGCGTGAACATCTGCCGGTCGAGGCCCGCGGAGAAGGACTGGCCCTCACCGCGCAGCACGACGACCCGGACCGACCCCGGCAGTGACCGCCCGGCCTCGGCCAACGCCCGCCACAGTGCGGGGCTCTGGGCGTTGCGCTTGGCCGGGTTGGTCAGCGTCACCGTGGCGAGCGCGTCGTCGACGGTGAGCCGTACGCCGTCCTTGTCGAGAACAGGAGCGAGGTCCTGGTCGGGCGAAGCCATGGGGCGCCTCCGATGTGTGCGGTCATCACGCATAGCCGAACAGCATGCTAAGTGACTGCACAGTAACCACCCGGTCGATCAGGCGACCGACCGGGTGGCCACCATCGAAGCCGATGGGCCGCCCGGGGTCAGGACGCGGCTTTCTTGCCCCGCGTCGCCCCGCCACGCCCACGCAGCGTGACACCCGACTCGCTGAGCATCCGGTGGACGAAGCCATACGAGCGGCCGGTTTCCTCGGCCAGTGCCCGAATGCTCGCACCGGAGTCGTACTTCTTCTTCAGGTCTGCCGCGAGCTTGTCGCGCGCGGCGCCGGTCACCCGGCTGCCCTTCTTCAGAGTCTCGGCCACCCGTGCCTCCTCATGGGAAGTGCGCTCTGGTCCCCTCATGATCACCCCTCCGGCGCGCGATGGCCACCCATTCGGCAAGGTCCGTGAGACATCGTTGTGACGACAGGAGCGCATCCCCACATGCGGAATGAATGATTCCGGTGAGGGTTGTCCGTGGAGCCGAACGGGTTCGTCCGCGAAGTGCCAGGTCAGCAACAGAGAGCGGCCGTTCCCTTGTCGACAAAGGGAACGGCCGCGAAATCGGTGTAGGACACACCTCGGTACGAGGAGATCTCACACAGATGATGGATCACCGGTAGGCCGAATGATCCATAGCCAGTGGATCAGGCATTCGATCAGGCGAGGGCGACGAGATCCGCGTAGTCGGCGCCCCACAGGTCCTCGACGCCGTCGGGCAGCAGGATGATCCGCTCGGGCTGCAGCGCCTCCACGGCACCCTCGTCGTGGGTGACGAGGACGACCGCGCCCTTGTAGGTGCGCAGGGCGCCGAGGATCTCCTCGCGGCTCGCGGGGTCGAGGTTGTTCGTCGGCTCGTCCAGGAGCAGGACGTTCGCGGAGGAGACGACCAGGGTGGCGAGGGCGAGCCGGGTCTTCTCCCCGCCGGAGAGGACCCCGGCCGGCTTGTCGACGTCGTCACCGGAGAACAGGAACGAACCGAGCACCTTGCGGACCTCCACGAGGTCCATGTCGGGGGCCGCCGAGCGCATGTTCTCCAGGACCGTGCGGGACGGGTCCAGGGTCTCGTGCTCCTGGGCGTAGTACCCGAGCTTGAGGCCGTGGCCCTCGAGCACCTCGCCGGTGTCGGGCTGCTCGACGCCGCCGAGCAGCCGCAGCAGGGTGGTCTTGCCGGCACCGTTGAGCCCGAGGATGACCACCCTCGACCCCTTGTCGATGGCCAGGTCGACGTCGGTGAAGATCTCCAGCGAACCGTACGACTTCGACAGGCCCTCGGCGGTCAGCGGGGTCTTGCCGCAGGGCGCGGGCTCCGGGAAGCGGAGCTTGGCGACCTTGTCGGAGACGCGGACGGCGTCCAGACCGGCCAGCAGCTTGTCGGCACGGCGGGCCATGTTCTGCGCGGCGACCGTCTTGGTGGCCTTGGCGCGCATCTTGTCGGCCTGCGAGTGCAGTGCGGCGGCCTTCTTCTCGGCGTTGGCGCGCTCGCGCTTGCGGCGCTTCTCGTCGGCCTCGCGCTGCTGCTGGTAGAGCTTCCAGCCCATGTTGTAGACGTCGATCTGGGCACGGTTCGCGTCCAGGTAGAAGACCTTGTTGACGACCGTCTCGACCAGGTCGACGTCGTGGGAGATCACGATGAAGCCGCCACGGTAGGTCTTCAGGTAGTCGCGCAGCCAGACGATCGAGTCCGCGTCGAGGTGGTTCGTGGGCTCGTCGAGCAGCAGGGTGTCGGCGTCCGAGAACAGGATCCGGGCCAGCTCGATACGGCGGCGCTGACCGCCGGAGAGCGTGTGCAGGGGCTGGCCGAGCACCCGGTCGGGCAGGTTGAGCGCGGCCGCGATGGTGGCGGCCTCGGCCTCGGCGGCGTACCCGCCCTTGGTGAGGAACTCGGTCTCCTGTCGCTCGTACTGCCTGAGCGCCTTCTCCCGGGTGGCGCCCTGGCCGTTCGCGATGCGCTGCTCGTTCTCGCGCATCTTGCGGATCAGCACGTCGAGGCCGCGCGCGGAGAGGACGCGGTCACGGGCCAGGACGTCCAGGTCCCCGGTGCGGGGATCCTGCGGGAGGTAGCCGACCTCGCCGGAGCGGGTCACGGTGCCCGCGGCGGGGATGCCGTCCCCGGCCAGGACCTTGGTGAGGGTGGTCTTGCCTGCGCCGTTGCGGCCGACCAGGCCGATGCGGTCGCCCTTGGCGACCCGGAAGGTGGCGTTCTCGATGAGGATGCGGGCACCGGCGCGCAGCTCGATACCGGAGGCGGAGATCACGGACAGACTCCAGGGCGTACGGATACTGACGGGTGGGCGGCTGAGGACGTTCCCGCCGTCTAATGCGCGAGGAGAATGGCCATGAGGCCAAGTCTAACGGGGCGGCGCAAGCACTTTTTCTGTGTACGGGTGTTCGGGACGGCCCGTGCCGGCCGGCAGCGCGCGGCCGGGGCGGTGTCGGTGCCGGGTGCCAGACTGTCCAGCAGGCCGGGACGACGGCTTTCGGGGGACCGACACACGAGGGAGTGATCGGGATGGCGGGCACCACTGGCGGACGGCCGAGCATCTATCCGTCGCTGCTGTACACGGACGCGAAGGCGGCGATCAAGCAGCTGACGGAGGCCCTCGGGTTCACCGAGCTGTCGGTGTACGAGGGCGAGGACGGCATGGTGCTGCACGCCGAGCTGGTGCAGGGCAACGGCGCGGTCATGCTGGGTTCCAGGGGCCGCGGCGGCCGTTTCGACGAGGCGCTGGAGGGCGCGGGCCCGACCGGTGTGTACATCGTCGTGGACGACGTCGACGCACACCACCAGCGGGCCGTGGACCACGGCGCCGAGATCCTGATGCCGCCGACGGACCAGGACTACGGTTCGCGGGACTACATGGCCCGGGACGTCGAGGGCAACGTCTGGAGCTTCGGTACGTACGCCCCGGAGATAGCGCCCTAGCCGCCGGTGTGCACCTGGAAGGCGGCCCGGCGGACGGCCTTGGCCAGCGCCGGGTCCGGGTGGGCCGCGGCCAGGGCCACCAGCACCTGCACGGTGCGCGGGTGACCGACGGCACGGACCTCGTCGAGCAGCGCGGGGACGGTGGGCTGCAGCGCCGACTCCAGGTGGCGGACGAGCAGCGGTGCCTCACCGTGGTCGGCGACCGCGGCGGCCGTGTCGACCCAGAGCCAGGTCGCCTCTTCGCGGGTGAGCACCTCGTGGGCGTCCTCCGGGTCGATCCCGTCGTGCTCGGCCAGCCACAGCAGGGCGTACGGCCTCAGGGTCGGCTCGTCGACGACCGCGCGGACGTCCGGTTCGGCGGGGGCGCCGACGACCCGCAGCGCCTCGAAGGCGAGGCCGCGCAGCAGGGCGTCCTCGCCGCGGGCGGCGTCGATGAGCTCGGTGACGGCGCCGCCGACGGGGCGGGCGGCGAGCCAGGCGCGGTACTCGGCGCGGGCCGCGTTGGGGCGGAGCTGGGCGCAGCCGCGCAGCATCTCCTCGGCGGCGACCTCGATGTTCCCGGCGGGGCTCTGCGCGGCGACGCAGATCTGCTCCAGCTTGACCCAGACCGCCCAGCTGCCCAGCGGGGTGAGGGTGGCCTGGCCTTCACCGTAGGTGAGGGCGCCCACGGAACCGAGGGCGGACAGGGACCAGTCGAGGAGGGGGGCGAGCTCGGCCTCCTCGGCGGGGGCGGGGTCCTCGGCCGGTGCGCGCTCCGCGGGACCGGCGTCGACGGCGGACACGGCGGCGACCGGCCCGGCGGACCCGGGGCCGGCCTCCGTGTCGTAGGTCACCTCGCAGCGCTCGGTGCGCAGTTCGGTGACCCGCTGCCGCAGCAGGTCGAGGAGCTGCTCGACCGGGACCGGTCCGGCGGACAGCTGGAGGAAGGAGAGCACCTGGGGCATGGCCGAGACGACCTCGGCGACGGCGCCCGGCTCGACGTCCGTGGGCTCGGGGTGGGCGAGCGACCAGGCGTCGAAGAGAGCGACCCAGCCGCGCAGGACGGCGCTGTCGTCGCGGTCCCAGGCGCGCAGTCGCCAGCCGGGGCGCGCGCTGTCGCCGTGCACCTCGACCAGGCCGGCGAGCCGGGCGGTGTCCCAGTCGGCGCGTACCTGAGCGGCGGTCAGGCCGAGATCCTCGGCCGCGCGTTCGGCGGACGCCTCGGAGAGGGTGGCCTTGCCGTCGCCGGTCGCGCCGTCGTTCCCGGGGCCGAGGGCCGCGTCGGCCCAGTGGGCGACGCGGGCCGCTCCCGCCAGGCCCGAGCGCGCCATTCTGGCCAGCTCGGCGGGGGCCGGGGTGCCCTCGGGCGGGCGGGGTGCAGGGCGGCGCGCGGGCCGCTGGTTCATCGCTCGGGGGGCGGCGGCCAGGGGTCGCGTTCGGACGAGTCGAAGCCTTGAGTCGCGCGGGATACGGGACGTCACGGGTGCAGTCTTCCGGTTGACGGTCCGAAAACCCAAACGGAATGTCACGGCGGGCGACGGGGCTGGCCAACGCACGGGCCCCGAGGGGAGGCGAGGAGACATGTTCAGGCCAGTGGTACGGCCTTAAACGGAACCTACGGCACCGACTGGAATCAGGGCCTCCGGCTCAGGGCGGCACGGGCTCGCGTCGGGGTGCTCTCACATCAGTGGGGTGAGGAAGCGGCGCAGCCGTTCCTCGTACTGCTTCGGGTCGGGGTTCCACATCGCGCCGTGCGGGGCGCCCGGGACGGTGTGCAGGGCGACCCGGTCGGGACGCCGCTCGGCGAGCCGCCGGGAGTGCGTCCAGGGGGCGACGGTGTCGTCCGGCCCGTGCATGATCAGCGTGGGCACTGCGAGGTGTTCCGGGTCGAGGGTGTCCGCGACGTGGTCCGCGTGCAGGTTGGCGCGGCCCTGGGCGGCGCGCACCGCGAGCGGCAGCAACGGTTCGGGGGTGTGCCGGGCCTGGGCGAGGGCGCGCAGGGTGGCCTGCCAGCTGAGCACCGGGGAGTCGAGGACCAGGCCGCAGACGTGCTCGCGCAGGGCCGAGTGGGCGGCGGCGCGCAGCGCCATGGCGGCGCCGGTGGACCAGCCGTACAGGACGACGCGGCGGGCGCCGTAGCGGACGGCGTAGCGGATCGCCGCGTCCAGGTCGCGCCACTCACTCTCGCCGAGGTGGTTCAGTCCGTCCGGGGGGCGGGGGGCGCCGAGGTCGCCGCGGTAGGCGAGGGCGAGGACCGGCAGCCGACGGCTGTTCAGGAACCGCATGACGTTCATGGGGTGTTCGCGGGTGGTGCCGAGGCCGTGCACCGCGATCACCCAGGTGTCCCGGTCGCCGGGCACGAACCAGGCGGGCAGCGGACCGAGTTCGCCGGGTATGTCGACGTCGGCGTGGGCCAGGCCGAGGGCGGTCTCCGGGTTGCCGACGTGGACGTTGGCGGTGAGCCAGACCTTGTCGCCGGTCTCCAGGGTGCCGTGGGTCACCCGTTCCAGCCGTCGTACGACCGTGTCGGCGGTGTCCGCGGCGGACTCCATGACGGCGCCGACGACCGCGTGCGAGCCGTCGCCCGCCAGCCCGTAGGTGCCGGGGCGCAGCGAGGCGAGGTCGCGGGTGAGGGTGATACGGCCGGCCGCGGTGCCGTGCACGGTGAGCCGGGGTTCGGTGGGCAGGGGCCGGCCGGGCGGTGCCTTCAGCGCGGCGTCACTGGCGAGCCGTCCCGCGGCCACGCCGGCCGCGCCGGCAACGAGTACGGCACCGACGGCCGCGGCCGTGACTTTGACTGGGCGCACCTGTCCAGTGTCAGGGCGGACCTCGGTGTCGGCCAGCGGAGGAAGAAGGAATCGACGAAGCCACTGGATCCGGATTCCCCGCGAGCCGGGGTTCACCCCTCCCGGCGGCCGTACCGCTTCAGTTTCTCCGCCGCCGAGGCCATCTGGGCCGGGGAGAGCAGGGTCGGGGTCAGGCCCGGGACCGCGGATGCCGTCAGCCAGAGGCGGCACAGCCATTCGAGCTGGGCGGTGCGGTCGTAGGCCTGGGTGAGGGTGGTGCCGTAGGTGACCGTGCCGTGGTTCTGGAGGAGGCAGCCGGAGCGGTCGGCCAGGGCGCGGAGCATGTTCTCGGCCAGCTCGTCGGTGCCGTACGTGGCGTACGGGGCGACCCGGACGGTGCCGCCGAGGGCCGCGGACATGTAGTGGATCGCCGGGAGTTCGGGGACGAGCGTCGAGACGGCCGTCGCGTGCACGGCGTGCGTGTGGACGACGGCGCCGGCCTCGGTGGTGCGGTAGACCGCGAGGTGCATCGGCAGTTCGCTGGTCGGTACGAGGGTGCCGAGGACCTGCCGGCCGTCGAGGTCCACGCCGGTCACGTCGTCCGGGGTGAGCCGGTCGTACGGCACGCCCGACGGGGTGACCAGCACGGTGTCGCCGACGCGGACCGAGACGTTGCCGGAGGTGCCGACGACCAGTCCGTCGGCCACCGTGCGGCGGGCGGTGGCGACGAGGTCCTGCCAGGCGTCGGCCTCCGCCGCACGCGCCTCCCGTCCGGACGGCTCCGGCACACCGTGTGCGCCGCCGCGTCCACCCCGTTCGTCCCGCTCGTCACGTCGCTGCTCAGCCATGGGCCGATCCTGCCAGCCCGGCGGCCCGCCGGGTGACCGGAATCTCCTCGGCGGCCCGGCAGCGCGGCCGCGGTCGGTCCTGCGGGGCCGACGGCCAAGCGGCGACCGGGTTCCCCGGCCTCAAGCGGAATGACGACCCCCCGTCATTGACACCCTCAAGCCCCTCTCAGTTCATCTGCCGTTCACCCAGGTTGCCTACGGTCCAACAGCCAACGACTTCGAAAGATTGCCTGGGTAAATGGAAAGCTTCTCGCTGATCCTCGCGATTGTGGTGGTAACCGCACTCGCGTTTGATTTCACGAACGGTTTCCACGACACCGCCAACGCGATGGCCACGACCATCTCGACCGGTGCGCTCAAGCCCAAGATCGCGGTGACGATGTCCGCCGCGCTCAACCTGGTGGGCGCCTTCCTCTCCGTGGAGGTCGCCAACACGATCTCCAAGGGGCTCGTCGACGAGAACGGCATTCGTCCCGAGGTCATCTTCGCCGCCCTGGTCGGCGCGATCCTCTGGAACCTGGTGACCTGGCTGGTGGGCCTGCCCTCCAGTTCCTCGCACGCCCTCATGGGCGGTCTGATCGGCGCCACCGTCGCCTCGGCCGGCTTCGGCGCGGTCCACGGCGACGTCCTCGTCACCAAGGTCCTGCTCCCGGCGGTCGCCGCCCCGGTGGTCGCGGGCCTCGCGGCACTGCTCTCCACCCGGCTGTCCTACACGCTCTCGAAGAACGCCGAGGACGAGGCCACCCGCAAGGGCTACCGCGCCGGCCAGATCGCCTCCGCCGGGCTGGTCTCGCTCGCGCACGGCACCAACGACGCCCAGAAGACCATGGGCATCATCACCCTCGCGCTCATCGCGGGCGGTTCCATCGCCCCCGGCTCCAACCCGCCCACCTGGGTCATCCTCTCCGCCGGCCTCGCCATCGCGCTCGGCACCTACATCGGCGGCTGGCGGATCATCCGCACCATGGGCACGGGGCTGACGGACCTCCAGCCGCAGCAGGGCTTCGCCGCCCAGACCAGCGCGGCCACCGCCATCCTGGCCTCCTCCCACCTCGGCTTCTCCCTCTCCACCACGCACGTCGTCTCCGGTTCCGTGATGGGTGCGGGCCTGGGCCGCAAGGGCGGCACCGTCCGCTGGTCCACCGCGACCCGCATGGTCGTCGCCTGGGTGCTCACCCTCCCGGCGGCCGCGTTGGTCGGTGCGCTCGCCGAGTCCGTGACGGACCTCGGTGACTGGGGCACGGCCGCCGTCGCCGTCTTCCTGGTGGCCGCGAGCGCCACGATCTGGAAGCTCTCCCGCCGCGAGGTCGTGGACAGCAGCAACGTCGTCGGCACCGAGGAGCCGGCCGGTGTGGTGACCACGGCGATCGCCGCCGTCACCCCGCCGCCCGCGGGCACGGTGACCGAGGGCCTCACGGCCACCATCCCCTCCCCCGCCGCTCCCGCGACCGACCCCGCCGCCACCGTCTGACCCCGAGGAACACAACCCGACATGAACATCGACTGGGCAGCCATCGGCTCCGTCTTCGGCGTCAGCCTCGTGGCCACCGTGGGTCTGGTGACCCTCTTCACCCTCGGCATCAAGGGCCTCTCCGCCCGCGAACGCGCCACCGCGCAGGGCAACTCCGCGACCCTGGCCGCGACCGCCGCCTGCGTCTGCTTCGCGGCCTGCACGGCAGCCGTGGCGTACGGCATCCACCTGATCGTGGCGAAGGCCTGAGCCGCGACCGCACCGATCTCGACAGCGGCCCGACCCAAGGCCGCCAGGCTCCGCCCCGACCCGTTCGCGGCGGAGCCTTCCGTCTGCCCCAGGAACCCCGCCGGACCACCGGTGTGGGCCTTCCCACACACTCCCCACGCAGGTCAACGGCAAGTTGACGGGTCTTCCGGGGGCGTGGTGGACTGCCGGAGCCATGTACGGCGGCAAGAGAGGAAGCCGGTGTGAATCCGGCGCGGTCCCGCCACTGTCACCGGGGTAGCCATCCCCGGGAGCCAGGAACTCTCACCGCCGGTCTCGTCGAACCAGGGCGCGGACACCCTGAGTGAGGACATATCGCCATGCGCGGCTGCCGACCGAGGTGCAGTAACCGGCCCGTACCCGACCCCGCGGCCGGCTGAGCCGATGGGTGCCGATCGCGTCTTCGCGTACGGCGCCGCCGCCGGCCTTCTCGGTGACCTGCTGCTCGGCGATCCGCGCCGGGGGCATCCCGTCGCCGCGTTCGGGCGGGCGGCCGGGGCCGTGGAGCGGGTGCTGTGGCGGGACCACCGCGGCTGGGGCGCGCTGCACACCGCGGTGTGCGTCGGCGGCGCCGTGACTCTGGGTGCCGTGGCCCAACGGGTGGTACGGCCGTCCACCGCCGCGTCCGTCGCGCTCACCGCTGCCGCCACCTGGGCCGTCGTCGGCGGCACTTCTCTCTCCCGTGAGGCCCGGGCCGTCGGACGGGCCCTGGAGGCCGGGGACGTCGAGGCCGCCCGGTCCCGGCTGCCGCATCTGTGCGGGCGGGATCCGCAGGCACTGGACGCCGGCGGGATCGCGCGGGCGGTCGTGGAGTCCGTCGCCGAGAACACCGGCGACGCGGTGGTCGGCGCGCTGGTGTGGGGGGCCGTGGGCGGAGTGCCGGGGCTGCTCGGGTTCCGGGCCGTCAACACCCTGGACGCGATGGTCGGACACAAGTCGGCCCGCCACCTGCGGTACGGGTGGGCCTCGGCACGGCTGGACGACGTGGCGGGCTGGCCGGGGGCGCGGCTCACCGCCGTACTCGCCGCCGTGGCCGGGGGCGACGCCAAGGGCGCGGTACGGGCCTGGCGGGCCGACGCCGCGAAGCATCCCAGTCCCAACGCGGGGCCCGTGGAGGCGTCGTTCGCGGGGGCGTTGGGGGTGCGGCTCGGGGGGACGTTGTCGTACGGGGGACGGGTCGAGCACCGGCCGGTGCTGAACGGGGAGGGGCGAAGCGTGGAGACCGGGGACATCGAGCGGGCCGTGCGGCTGTCACGGCGCGTGGGGTGGCTGGCGCTGGGCGCGAGTGCGGCCGCGGCCCTGTTGCGGGGACGGGCCGCGAGGCGCGCCGGGAGTTCCTCGTGAACGGCGGCGGGCTGCTGGTGGCCGGGACCACCTCCGACGCCGGCAAGAGTGTCGTCACCGCCGGCGTCTGCCGGTGGCTCGTACGCCAGGGCGTCAAGGTCGCGCCGTTCAAGGCGCAGAACATGTCCCTCAACTCCTTCGTCACCCGCGAGGGCGCCGAGATCGGGCGGGCGCAGGCCATGCAGGCGCAGGCCTGCCGGATCGAGCCGACCGCGCTGATGAACCCCGTGCTGCTCAAGCCCGGCGGCGAGCGGAGCAGTCAGGTCGTGCTGCTCGGGAAGCCGGTCGGTGAGCTGAGCGCGCGGGGCTATCACGGCGGACGGCAGCAGAAGCTGCTCGGGACCGTGCTCGACTGCCTCGCCGAGTTGCGGGGCACGTATGACGCGGTGATCTGTGAGGGGGCGGGCAGTCCGGCGGAGATCAACCTGCGCCGGACCGACATCGTGAACATGGGGATCGCGCGCAACGCGCGGCTCCCGGTACTG
This sequence comes from Streptomyces sp. NPDC007162, assembly GCF_040634175.1. NCBI lineage: Bacteria > Bacillati > Actinomycetota > Actinomycetes > Kitasatosporales > Streptomycetaceae > Streptomyces > Streptomyces sp. NPDC007162. The sequence continues at coordinate 1,936 of NZ_JBEYFC010000146.1, read as the reverse complement.
GTCGTCGGGGACATCGACCGCGGTGGCGTTTTCGCCTCCTTCTTCGGCACCGTGGCGCTCCTGTCGCCGGAGGACCAGGAACTCGTCGCCGGGTTCCTCGTCAACAAGTTCCGGGGGGACGTCTCGCTGCTGGAGCCGGGGCTGGACATGCTGCACGGGCTCACCGGGCGGCGGACGTACGGCGTCCTGCCCTTCCGGCACGGCCTCGGCATCGACGAGGAGGACGGACTGCGGGTGTCGCTGCGGGGCACGGTCCGGGAGTCGAACACCGCCCCGCCCGTCGGGGAGGACGTGCTGCGGGTCGCCGTCTGTGCGATCCCGCTGATGTCCAACTTCACGGACGTGGACGCGCTGGCCGCCGAACCGGGCGTCGTGGTGCGGTTCGTGGACCGGCCGGAGGAACTGGCCGACGCGGATCTGGTCGTCGTCCCGGGGACCCGCGGGACGGTCCGGGCCCTGGAGTGGCTGCGGGAGCGGGGCCTCGCGGACGCGCTGCTGCGCCGGGCTGCCGAACAGCGGCCCGTCCTCGGCATCTGCGGCGGCTTCCAGATCCTCGGTGAGCACATCGAGGACGACGTCGAGAGCCGGCGAGGGCAGGTCGAAGGCCTCGGGGTGTTGCCCCTGAGGGTGCGGTTCGCCCCCGAGAAGATCCTTGCCCGGCCGGAGGGGACCGCACTCGGCGAGCGGGTCGAGGGGTACGAGATCCATCACGGGGTCGCCGAAGTGACCGGCGGAACACCCTTCCTGGACGGCTGCCGGGTCGGGCAGACCTGGGGCACCCACTGGCACGGCTCCCTGGAGTCGGACGGCTTCCGGCGGGCCTTCCTGCGCGAGGTGGCCGCCGCCGCGGGCCGCCGGTTCGTGCCGGCCCCCGACACCTCGTTCGCCGGGCTGCGCGAGGAGCAGCTCGACCGGCTCGGCGACCTGATCGAACAGCACGCGGACACGGACGCGCTCTGGCGGCTCATCGAGTCGGGCGCGCCGCAAGGACTGCCTTTCATTCCACCGGGAGCGCCCGCATGAGCACAGTGTTGTTGTTGTCGACCGCCGACACCGATCTGCTGGCGGCCCGGGCCGCCTCCGGTGCCGACTACCGGATCGGCAATCCGACGCGCGTCGACGTCGCGGAGGAGCTGCCCGCGCTGATCGAGGGCGCGGACATCGCCGTCGTACGGCTGCTCGGCGGGAAGCGGGCCTGGGAGGACGGGCTCGCCGCGCTGAAGACCGCCGGGATCCCGACCGTGCTGCTCGGCGGCGAGGCGGTGCCGGACGCCGAGCTGATGGCCGAGTCGTCGGTGCCGGCCGGGGTGGTGGCCGAGGCCCTCAGGTACCTGGTCGAGGGCGGCCCGGCCAACCTGACCGAGCTGGCCCGGTTCCTGTCCGACACCGTGCTGCTGACCGGCGAGGGGTTCGTCGAGCCGCAGAAGATGCCCGAGTTCGGCGTGCACGGCGAGCGTCCCTCCACCGAGGGCAGGCCGACCGTCGGCGTGCTCTTCTACCGGGCCCATGAACTGAGCGGCAACACCGCCTTCGTGGACACCCTGTGCGACGCGATCGAGGCGCACGGCGCCAACGCCCTCCCGGTGTACTGCGGTTCGCTGCGCGGGGCGGACGCCGGACTGTACGAGCTGCTGGGGCGGGCCGACGCGCTGGTGGCGACGGTCCTCGCCGCGGGCGGCACGCACGCCTCGCAGGCCTCGGCCGGCGGTGACGAGGATGCCTGGGACATCGGCGCGCTCGCCGATCTGGACGTACCGGTGCTGCAGGGCCTCTGCCTCACCTCCTCGCGGGCCGCCTGGGACGAGTCGGACGCCGCGCTCTCCCCCATGGACGCGGCGATGCAGGTCGCCATCCCGGAGTTCGACGGCCGGCTGATCACCGTGCCGTTCTCCTTCAAGGAGCAGGGCCCTGACGACGTCCCGGTCTATGTCGCCGA
>NZ_JBEYFC010000145.1:0-19018 GCF_040634175.1 Streptomyces sp. NPDC007162 | reverse complement strand
ACGGCGAGGATCACCAGCGGGATCATCACCGGCAGCGTGCCGAAGCCCAGCCAGATGAACATCAGGACCAGCAGGCCGAAGCTGGGCAGGGCACGGCCGGCCGTGGCGATGAGGGCGAGGGTGTTGCCGCCGCGGCCGTAGTGGCCGGTGACCAGGCCGACGGGCAGGCCGATCAGGGCCGCGTAGGCGAGCGCCTCCAGGGAGTACTGGATGTGCTCCCACACGCGCGTGGGTATGCCGTCGTAGCCGTGCCAGTGCGAACTGTCGCTGAAGAAGGCGTGGATGAAGTTGAGGACGTTCACCGGGTGCTCTCCTTCGGCATCCAGGGCGTCAGCACACGGCGGACGAGGACGAGGAGCGCGTCGGCCAGGATCGCCAGCACGGCCGTCGTCACCACGGAGTTCACCGCCAGCTCGGGACGGTGGTAGGTGTTCGCGTCGTTGAGCAGGTTGCCGAGGGCACCCTGGTTGCCGATCAGCATGCCGACGCTGACCAGGGAGATGCTGGAGACGGTGGCGACGCGCAGGCCCGCGATGATGGCGGGAACCGCGATCGGCAACTGGACCTGGAAGTAGCGGCGGACGGGGCCGAGGCCCATCGCGGTGGCGGCGGCGAGGGTCTCCTGCGGGACCGAGCGGACGCCGTCCACGATGGCCGGGACCAGGACCACCAGGCTGTACACCGCGAGCGGGATCATCACCGTGGTCTCGGTCTGGCCGGTGTAGTCGATGAGGATCACGAAGAAGGCCAGGGAGGGGATGGCGTACAGGATCGTGGTCACGCCCAACACCGGCGGGTACAGCCAGCGGAAACGCACGCAGAGCTGGGCGATGGGCAGGGACACCAGCAGACCGGCCAGGACCGGGATGAGGGCCTCGCGCAGGTGCAGGCCGATCAGCCCGAGGTAGGTGTTCTGGAGGTCGCTGGGGATGTCGAAGAAGCCGCTCATCCCCCGACCCTCGCGTCGTCGCGGCCTTCGGCGTGGGCGGTGCGGATCGCGGCGCCGATGACCTGCTGGGAGACGACGCCGACCGCGCGTCCCTCGCCGTCCACCGCCACGGCCCAGCCGGTCGGCGAGAGCACGGAGCCGTCGAGCGCGGCGCGCAGCGAGTCCCGGCCCGGCAGGAAGGGCCGTCCGTACGACAGCAGCCGTGCCGGGTCGATCGAGCCGGCGGTGAGGTCGCCCGGTTCGCCCCAGCCGAGCGGCCTGCCGTCCAGGTCCGTCACGAGGAGGTAGGGGGTGTCGGCCGAGGCGCGGGCGCCGAGCCGGGCGGCGTCGGCGTCGATCGCGACGATGGGGCCCCGCTGCAACTCCAGTTGGGCGGACGGGAAGAAGGACAGCCGGCGGATGCCCCGGTCGGCACCGAGGAAGTCCTCCACGAACGCGTCGGCGGGGTCGGTGAGCAGTTCGGCGGGGGGCGCGTACTGGGCGAGGTGCCCGCCGGTGCGCATCACGGCGACCATCGTGCCGAGTTTGATCGCTTCGTCGATGTCATGGGTGACGAAGACGATGGTCTTGCCCAACTCGTCCTGGATGCGCAGAAGTTCGTCCTGAAGTCCCTTGCGGACGACGGGGTCGACGGCGGAGAACGGTTCGTCCATCAGCAGCACGGGCGGGTCGGCGGCGAGCGCTCGGGCCACGCCGACGCGCTGCTGCTGACCGCCGGAGAGCTGGTACGGATAGCGCTTGGCGAGCGCCGAGTCCAGGCCCACCCGCTCCATCAGTTCGGCCGCCCGGGCGCGCGCCTTCTGCTTGGTCCAGCCGAGCAGCCGGGGCACGGTGGCGATGTTGTCGATGATGGTGCGGTGCTGGAAGAGACCGGCGTTCTGGATGACGTAACCCATGGACCGGCGCAGGGTGTTGACGGGCTGCGCGTGGATGTCGGCGCCGTCGAGGAGGATGCGGCCCTCGCTGGGCTCCACCATCCGGTTGATCATGCGCAGAGTCGTCGTCTTGCCGCAGCCCGAGGGTCCGACGAAGACAGTGATCGAGCGGTCCGGTATGTCCAGGGAGAGTCGGTCGACGGCGACCGTACCGTCCGGGTACCGCTTGGTGACTGAATCTATCCGTATCAAAGCGCCGAATACCCTTCGGGTTTGGCTGAGAATGCCCGATTTTCGACCACGGTCGCCGTGGCACAGGCCATTGCGAAGAGAGTTTAGACCGCCGGTGTTTCAGGACTTTGGCGACTGACTGGTTGTCTTCAGTCTGTGATCTGCCGGCCGCCGTCAGCCGCGCCGAATGGTGGCCAGGGCGCGCCAGCGGGCCCGGGTGACGTCCTCGCCGTCCACCCAGCGCGCCCTGCCGCAGGGCGATGCGGGCGGTTCGAGTCCCGCCATGAAGCAGACGAGGTCGGGGTAGTAGGCGTAGTCCGGGCCGGGGCTCAGTTCCCGCAGCCGCGCGACGGCCACCTGTGCCCGGGCCCGGTCGTCCAGGACCGCGTGGTGGAAGCCGAGGGCGAGTTCCAGGGTGAGCCGGGCGGCGGTGATGCCGGCGACCCCGGCCTCGGCACGCAGCACGTCGGCCCGGTCGATGACCTCGGCGCCCGGGGTTCCGGCGTCCCGGACGAGGGCCGCGATGCGGGCGGTGAGCCGGGTGGCACGCAGGTCGAGTCCGGCGAGCAACTGCTCGGCCAGGTCCAGTTCGTCGGCGGCGGCGGCCGGGTCGGCGAAGGCCAGCACGAAGGCCCGCTGGGTCTGGGCGGTGGCGCGCTCCCCGGCCACCGCGTGCCGCTCGGCCTCGTCGCGGGCCGATGCGTAGGCCTCGGCGGCCCGGGCCATGTCGCCCTGCACCCACCAGACGTCACCGAGCACCCGGTGGTGGCGCCCGGCCCAGCCCAGGGTGGCGGCGGCACTCAGGGCCGTCGGAAAGTCCCCGGCCAGCCGGGCCAGATGGGCGAGTCCCCGGCGGGCCGCAGGGGCGAGCCGTCCGCCGCCCTCGGCGACGGCCCGCATACCGCTGCGCGACTCCTGTGAACGGCCCAGGTCCCGTTCGGCCTTGGCTCGGTAGTACACGGCCATGTCCCGTAACTCCGTGGGCAGCAGACCCGAGTCGACGACCGCTGTGAGCCGGGCGACGGTGCGATCCCGGTGCTCGTGCTGACGGCGGGCGAGTGCGCCGAGGGTCTCCACCAGGGCGTCGGCCGCCGTGTGCAGCGCGGTCGGCGGGGCCCCGGCCGGGGCGGGCGGGGCGAGCGGCTCCCATACCGAGTCACCGACATAGCTCCAGGCCGCGTCGGCGAGCCAGCCGAGACCGAGACCGAAGTCGCGGGCGAGGCGCAGTCCCTGCCGCAGACAGTCGACGAGCCTCCCGCGGTCGCCTTCGGGAGCGCTGGCCCAGCACTCCCCGACGGCGTCGAACGCCCGTACCGCCGCGCGTTCCCAGTCCCGCGCCGACCAGCGGTCGTCCGCCTGGTCGTCGGCCGTCCGGATGGCCGAACGGATGACTTCGTGCAGGTGGTAGGGCCAGACGGCGTGCGGGTCCACCAGGACGAACGGCCGCTCGATCAGACGCAGGGCGGCGGCCTCGTAGGTCATCCCGGCGGCCCTGGAGGCCAGGGGCACGTCGAAGTGGTCGAGCAGCGACACCGAGCGCAGCACATGCCGTTCGTCCGGCGTGAGGTCGGTGAGCGTCCGGCTGATCAGGGCCGGGAAGGCGACGTCGAAGTCGGCCGGGACGGGTTCGCGCCCGGTGCGCCGGATGGCCAGGAAGCGCTGTACGGCCAGGTCGAGATGGAGCGGCAGGCCGTGCGAGCGGGCGACCATCACCGCCCTGACCTCCGGCGCGATGACCGGACGGCCGTCGCGGGTGAGGCGCCGGGCCAGGTAGTCGTCGCAGTCCTCGGGCGAGAAGTCCCCGACGAGGATCTGCCTGGACGGCCCCCGCAGCGGTCCGCTGGGCGCGGCGAGGCCCGGCCAGGCCGCTGGTCCGGTCCAGTCGAGCTGGCCGTGCAGGGCCTCCTCGGCCCACTGGAGGCGGCTGCGGCCGGTGATCACGAAGAAGGCGTTGGGCATCAGCCAGACCACCCGCTGCAGCAGCCGCTCCAGGTCGCGGTGGACTCGGTCGCCGACGTCCTCGAAGGTGTCGAGGAGGATCACCGGCAGCACGGCCCGGCCCGGCGGGAGCCGGGCGATCTCCCAGGCCAGCAGGTGCGCGTAGTAGGAGAGGGCGTCCAGATCGGGCTCGGCCTCCAGGAGGTCGGCGAGGCGTGCGCAGCCTGCGAGCGCGCGTACCGCGGTGCGGTGGTCGCGCAGGGCGCGGATCAGGACGCCGGTGACCTGTCCCACCACCGCGCCGACGGTTCCGGGCAGCAGCAGGGCCTGGGCGATGTCGGTGAGGGCGGACTGCATCTGGTCCGGCACGGCCTGCCCGAAGCGTCGGCCGAGACCGCCGCGTCGCAGGAACTCCTCCAGCGGCTCGCCCGGGTGGACGTGGTCCCAGTACCGGCGCAGCGCCAGGTCGAAGGCGGGCAGCGGGCGGCCGAGTTCGGCGAGGGCCAGCCGGAGGGTGAGGATCACCCGTTCGAAGTCCGTGCCGGCCGAACGGGCGAGATCGATCCGGACGGGAAGGACCCGGCCGTTCACCCGGAGGGGCTCACCCCATTGGGCGGGCCGGTGCTCCGCGTGGGCGAGGGCGGCCTCCACCTTCCGCGACAGCGTCGACTTCCCGATGCCGCCGATGCCGTGGAAGACGAGGACGTTGTCACGGGGCGCCTCCAGGTCCTCGACGTCGAAGCCGGGCGCCGCGAGGGCCCGCACATGCTCGGCCAGGGCAGTGGTGACGGCCGCCCACTGCTCCTGACGGTTGGTGAAGTGCTCCTCGACCTGGATTCCCCGATCGTTCGAACCGAACAGCGCACGAAGATCCCGCCCGCCCACGACACCCCCCGGATATACCAGGATCGTATGCGCCGGGCGAATGGACGCCCAGTAGCGGAACAAGCCATTCCGAAAGAACGCTCCGTGTTCCCCTTCGCGTACGAGTGTCACGGGCGCTCCGGGAACCCTAAGCTGTGGGACCACGGAACGGGGGCACACCACAGGCCTCACCACGCTCCGCTCCGACATCACAGGACACGGAGAGAATTCGGTGTGGTTGATCACCAGTCGCAGGGGTAGACGGTCGGGTGGGTGCAACGAGGAAGGAAATCCCTGGGTATTTCGCCCGACCGAAAGAGTTCGGGTGGACCGAGCCGTCGAGGTGACCGCGGTGTCCGATCCGGAGATCCCCAACAGACCACCCGCCGATACCGGGGAGTCACCCCGAATCGAACTCGCCGGTTATGCGGTGGCGCTGGAATGCGTACGCCTCGTGATCGCCTGGTACAACAGGGCCATCTATCTGGAGCGACAGCTCCCGGAGCCCGACAGCGCCCGCCTGAATTCATTGATGATTGAACGGCAGAAGTGCATGGCCGAGCGGAAATCGCTTGCCCGGTCGGGACCCGAGGAAATCGCGCGGGTGACCCGGGACTACGGCGCTCTCTTCCGCAGACTCACCAACTCGTGTCCGCCCGTCAGTTGACCAGGGACATCAGGGGCGCGGCCAGCGCCAGGACCTCCTCCCACTCCTCGCGGTACTGCGGCAGTTCCCGGCACAGCCGCTCATGGTTCACGAGGAAGGCCGCCGCCTCCTCGCAGGTGTAGGGCCGCCGTTGCTCGGCGAGCAACGCGTCGACCGCGCCACCGCCGAGCCGGCCCCCGGCGTCGCAGACGCCCCGGTGCAGCACCGCCCCGCCCCGGCGCACCACGCTCACCGCGTCGGCCGCGGACTCCTGCTCGACCGCCGCGAGGACGTCGGCGACGGCCTCGAAGCACTCGTCGTGCCCGCCGACCCAGGTGAACCGGGCCACCTCCGCCTGTGTCCGCAGCATGTCGGCGTAACGCAGGCCGATCCCCTGCCGGCTGTCCGCCCTGCGTACGGCCAGCACCACCAGCTCGACGCGGTAACCGTCGTCCCGGAAAGCGGCGAGGTCGTCGAGGAACGCGCAGACCGGACCCGGGCTGTTCTCGCTCACCAGGTGGCCGCGCAGAGCGCGCACGCGCGCCTCCAGCCGCCACTGCCACTCCTGGTAGACGGACCGGATCCGGGCACCGGCGGTCCGTGGATCGGCGGCGAGCAGCCCGAGATAACCGGGGTGGTAGATCTTGAAGTCGTCCCCGGAGACACGCGTCGCGCCGTCCAGTCCGACGGGGATCAGCTGGGACTTGCCCGCACCGGGCTGCGCCACGATGACGTGCCGGCACGGGGCGGTCTGCCGCACGACGTCAGGTTCGTAGTCGGCGCGAATCAGTTCGAAAATCTCCTCGATGTCCGTCCGGGAGAGTTCACCGAGAGGGGATACCGGGCGGGACGATCCACCGGCCCGGACGACCGGGACGCTCCCGCTGGAACCGCGAAAGACCGAACACGTACCGCAGGTGCAGTTCCGATCACGCGGAGAGAAACCGGCGCGTCGCACAATGGACAAGGGGCGTCCCGATCTGTGACTCATGGGCGGTGAAGGGACCGCAGGAACCAGGCGCACCAACAGGGTGTTTTACCCCTCGCATTGCCTGAGCCTCAGCGGACTCACAGGACATCTTCCGCTCGATCCATCCCGTACGCAATGGCCGTCGGAAGCCCGCCGCATACCGACCACCCGGTCCCCCGTCATCCGTACGGGCGAAAGAATTCCGGCCACCTGTGAATTGAGGGTGTTTCAGCCACCGCTGTGCGGCCGACCGCGCCGGGGCTCGGGCCGGACCCTGGGCCCGACCCCGTCGGCGCCTGTGCACGACCTGTGAGTTCCCTGATTCTCATGCTTCGCTCAGTCCGGCCTCAGGACCGCCCCAGACAGGGCCTCGATGGTCGTGGTCACGAACCGCCGAGCCCCTGGAGTACGCGTCATGACGGCCCTCGTCCCGCCGCCCGCCCCGGCCCAGGAAGGCCGGCGCCGGGCCGCCGCCCCGCCGGTCTCGCGCGCCGCAAGGCTCCTCACGGGCGCCCCCGGGGACCCGCGCTGGGCCCGCCCGGTGCTGTGGGCGATCCTGCTCCTGGCCACCGCCCTGTACGCCTGGAACCTCTCCTCCGTCACCGGCAACACCTTCTACAACGCGGCGGTCTACTCCGGCACCAGGAGCTGGAAGGCGTTCTTCTTCGGCGCCCTGGACGCGGGCAGCTTCATCACCGTCGACAAACCTCCCTTCGCCCTGTGGGTGATGGGCCTGTCCGCCCGTGTCCTCGGTTACGGCACCTGGCAGTTGACGCTGCCGATGGTCACGGTCGCGGTCGGCTCGGTCGCACTGCTGTACCGGCTGGTGAAGCGGGACTTCGGGATCGTCGCCGGCACGATCGCCGCCCCTCGTCTGGTCGGCGGTCGCGATCGGCTTCGCCTTCAACACCAAGATGATGCAGGCGTACGTCGTGCTGCCGGCGTTCTTCGTGGTCTACCTGTGGGCCACGGACCTGTCGTTGGGCAGGCGCGTGCGCAACCTCGCCGTCGCCACGGCCGCGTTGGTGGTCAGCAGCGCCTGGTGGATGGTGGTCGTCGACCTGATCCCGGCCTCCTCACGGCCCTACATCGGCGGCTCCACCGACAACACCGTGTGGGACCTGGTCATCGGCTACAACGGCTTCGGCCGGATCTTCGGGGCGAGCTCCGCGGTGGGTTCGGCCGGCAACGGTGCCGGTTTCGGCGGCAGTTCGGGCCTGTACCGGATGTTCAACGACATCATGGGCGGCCAGGTCTCCTGGCTGATCCCGTTCGCCGCGATCGCCCTCGCCGCCGGTCTGGTCCTGTGCGGCCGGGCGCCGCGCACCGACGCCAGGCGGGCCGCGCTGCTGCTGTGGGGCGGCTGGTTCGTCCTGCACTTCCTGACCTTCTCCCTCGCCGAGGGCACCTTCCACCCGTACTACGTCACCGCCATGGCGCCGGGGATCGCCGCCCTGGCCGGCGCGGGCGGGGTCATGCTGCACCAGGCCTTCCGGGAGGGCCGGGCGGCGAGGTGGGGCTGGGTGCTCCCGGCCGCCGTCGGCGCGAGCACCGTCTGGGCGGTCGTGCTGCTCCAGCGGGTCTCCGGCTCCGGCACGGTGTACGCGGTCGCCGAGGCGGTCGTCGCCCTGGCCGGTGCGGTCGCGGTGACCGGGCTGCTGGTCGGACGTTTCATGAAGCGGAGGAAGCTGATCGGCCTCGCGGCGGTCGCGGCGGTCGTCGCCCTGCTGACCGGGCCCGCCGCCTACTCCGTCTCGACGGCCACCACCGCGAGCACCAACGGCACCAACCCGACGGCCGGACCCGAGACCGGGGGCGGCATGGGCGGTGGCGGCGGTATGGGAGGCGGGCGCCCGGACGGCGGCGCGCCGAGCGGGGCCGAGAGCGGCAGCGCGCCGAGCGGGAACGCCCCGAGCGGCTCCGGCACGGGCTCCTCCGCAAGTGAAGGGAGTTCGTCCGCGGCGCAGAACAGCCGAGCCCGCACCGGCGGTGGCAGGGGCGGTGACTCCCAGGTCGGCTCCGCGATGATCACGTACCTGGAGAAGCACCAGGACGGCGCCACCTGGCTGGTGGCGGTGGCCACCGACCAGACGGCCTCCTCGGTCATCCTGGAGTCGGGTCAGCCCGTCATCTCCATGGGCGGGTGGTCCGGCAGCGACGACGTGATGACCCTCGCCAGGCTCAAGAGCCTGGTGAAGGCCGGGAAGCTGCACTACGTCGTGGTCAGCAGCACCGGCGGTCGGGGCACCGACTCGGAGATCGCTGCCTGGGTGCAGAAGCACGGCACGGCCGTGAGCGCCTACAGCGGCCTGTACCGCCTGGACGCGTCCGACGTGAGCTGAGACCGCTGCGGGGGAGGGCGGGCCGCCGGGAGCGACCCGCCCTCCCGCGCGTTCCGGCACTCAGGCCGCGACCGGCAGGCCCGCCGTCCGCAGCACGGCCCGCTCCGCGTCCACCACGAACACCTCGCAGCCCGGACGCGCGGCCGCCCACGCGGCGCCCTCCTCGCCCAGCGCGAAGGCGGCCGTCGCCACGGAGTCGGCCTCCGTCAGGGTCGGGGCGACGACCGTGACGCTGAGCAGGCCGGTCGCCGGGCGCCCGGTGCGGCCGTCCAGGATGTGGTCGCCTCGCTCGTAGCGGGCGGAGGTGGCGACCGCGCGGTCGGTCAGCTCCAGGACCGTGCACAGCTGGTCGGCCTGGTCGGGATGCCGCACCCCCACCCGCCAGGGCCCGCCGGAGGCGACCACGTCTCCCCCGGCGTTCAGCACGAACCGCCGTGCCCCGGCCGCCGACAGCAGCTCCGCCGCGCGCTGCACCGACCAGCCCTTGACCACCGCGCACGGGTCGAGGCGCCGTCCCGGCAGCCGTACGTCGAACGCGCCGCCGGTCGCCAGCCGGTAGTCCTCGCACAGCGCGAGCACCTCGGCGAGATCCGGGGACACCGCCTCCTCGGCGAGTTCTCCCCGGTCGAGCCGGCAGACCTCGCTGTCCGGCCTGAACGGGCTGAACCGCTCGTCGACCTCGCGCAGCCAGTCGAAGGCCGCGTCCGCGGCTGCCGCGAAGTCCCCCTCGTCGTCGACGCGCAGGGACACCGGGAAGCCCATGACGTGTTCGACCCGGCGCATGATCAGCCCTTCGCGTCGATCGCTGCCTGGAGGGACTCCTTGTAGCCGTCACTGGTGATCGTCGCACCGGAGACGGTGTCGATGTCGGCGCTCTGCGCCTTCAGCGTCTCCGAGATCAGCACCGGCACCGCGGCCGTCGTCTGCGGGTGGTTCGGCTGCTGGAGCATCCTGACCGCGGTGATCCTGTCACCGGCGAAGGTCACCTGGACCTGGACGGGGCCCTTGTCGGTGCTGACCGTCGTGCCCTTGACGACGGTACCGGAACCGGCCGTACCGGAACCGGCCGTACCCGAGGAGGCCGAGGGAGTCGGCTCGGCAGCGGTCGGGGCGGGGGCGTCGGCCGCGCTGGAGGTCGTCGTACCGCCGATCGACGGCTCGTAGCGCCAGACGGGGATCAGGCCGGCGATGCTCAGGGCGACGACGGGTATGGCTCGTTTCACGGTGTCTCTCTCATCCCGCCAGGCTGAAACGTTCGAAGTGGATCTGCGGCTTGGGCACACCCAGGTCTCCCAGGCTGCGCAGCACCGCGTTCATCATCGGGGGCGGCCCGCACAGGAAGACGTCCCGGTCGGCGATGTCGGGCACCAGCCGGGCCAGTTCGCGTGCGGCCAGCCGGTCGGGCACCGGCGGGCCGGTGACCAGGTGGAGTTCGGCGCCCCTGGCGACGGCGAGGTCGCGGAGTTCGTCGTAGAGGACGGCGTCCCGGTCGCTGCCGACGCGGTAGATGACGACCGCGTGGCCTTCGAGGTCCTCCAGGAGGGCGCGGATGGGGGTCACGCCGACACCGCCCGCGATGAGCAGGGACTCGGTCTTCTGACGGTGCAGGGTGGTGAACGCGCCGTACGGGCCCTCGGCGAAGACACGCGTGCCGACCTTCAGGTGCCGCAGGGCGGCGCTGCCGTCACCGGCGGCCTTCGCGGTCAGGCGCAGGGTGCGGCCGTCGGGTGCGGCGGAGAGGGAGAAGGGGTTGGCCTGCCACCAGCGGTCCTTGGTGAGGAAGCGCCACAGGAAGAACTGGCCGGCCCGCGCGCCCAGCTTGTCGAGGTCGCGGCCGGTGACGTGGACCGAGACGACGTTGTCCGACTCCGGGACGACCGCGGCGACCCGGAACTGGTGGCGGTGGTTGCGCCACAGGGGGAGGACGAGACGACCGAGGGCCACCGCGCCGAGCGCCACGCCCCACACGGCGTACCAGTACGCCTTCGCGGCGGACGACGCCGTGAAGGTCGTACCGACCGCGACCTGGTGGCTGAAGGCGAGCACCACGGCCACGTACGTGTACAGGTGGATGAAGTGCCAGGTCTCGTAGGCGAGCCGGCGGCGGGCGTAGCGGGCCGAGACGGCGCCCACGACGAGGATGATGCCGAGTGCGACGACCGCCCGGAGCACGCCTTCCGTGGTCCGGGCGAGGTCGACGAGTTCGGTGACCGGGCCGACGCCCGCGCCGTCGGCGTAGCCGAAGCTGATGAAGACGGCGTGCGCGAGCAGCGTCCAGAGCAGGGCGAAGCCGGTCCAGCGGTGCCAGGACGTCAGCCGGTCCATGCCGATCCGGCGGTCCAGCCAGGGCAGCCGGGCCACCAGCACCAGCTGGAAGGCCATGACGAGGGCGCCGTACAGACCGAAGAGACGGCCGATGACGATCAGGGCGTTGGAGGCGAAGCCGGCCTGGGCGAAGAAGTAGGCGACCACGGCCGCGTTCACGGCGAGCACGGCGTACAGGCCCGTGCGGGCCACCACCCTGGGGCGTATCGCCGTGGGGGGCGCAGGGGGTGATTGGACGGTCGTCACGGGTCGGCAGCTCCTCGATCGGGGTCCTGGGAGTCGAGCTTCCCCCGCGCCTGCTGTCGTTTTCCTGTCGGGCCGCTTTCAACTGGTTATCGATGTGTTCTCCGTGTGGGCTCGGCTCTGGCGTCCGAGGCCGCGTACCGCAGTATGAGCGGGTGGAAAAAGTACGACTCCTCGTCGTGGACGACGACCCGCCGATCGCCGACCTGGTCGCGACGGTCGCGCGGTACGAGGGCTGGGACGCGGTCACCGCGTACACCGGTGAGGCCGCGCTGGTCAGGGCCGCCGAGTTCCGGCCGGACATCGTCGTGCTCGACCTGATGCTGCCCGACCTCGACGGCTTCGGGGTGCTCGACCGGCTGCGGCGCTCCGGGACGATGGTGCCGGTGGTGTTCCTCACGGCCCGCGACGGGGTCGCCGACCGGGTCGCGGGGCTGACTCGGGGCGGGGACGACTACCTGGTCAAGCCGTTCGCGGTGGAGGAGCTGATGGCCCGGCTGCGGACCGTGCTGCGGCGCAGCGCCGGGCCCGGTTTCCAGCGTTCGGTGCTCCGGATCGCCGATCTGACGATGGACGAGGACACCCGCGAGGTCCGCCGCGGCGACCGGCTGCTCTCACTGACCCCCACCGAGTTCGAGGTGCTGCGCTACCTGATGCGCAAGTCGCCGACGGTCCTGACCAAGGCGCAGATCCTCGACCACGTGTGGGAGTACGGCTTCGGCGGCCGTTCGAACGTGGTGGAGCTGGTCGTCAGCAGGCTGCGCCGCAAGATGGACGAGGCGGGCGGGGAGCACCTGATCCACACCGTGCGCGGATTCGGGTACGTCATACGGCAGCAGGCGGCGGAGTGATCGGCCGGCTGCTGCGGTCGTACCGGAGCACCCGCCTCGGCACCCGGCTGGCGCTCGGGCTCGGCGCGCTGGCCCTGGTGGTGTTCGCGGTCGTCGGCACGGCCCTGACCACCTACATGCGGGACTACCTGTCGGCCCAGCTCGACGACCAGCTGGGGCTCGCCCAGACCGCCCAGTCCAAGAGCATCGAGCAGAACGGCTCCCTCCAGGGCAAGAAGTACTACCGCTGGTACTACGCCGTGTACGACGTCTCGAACGGCACCCCGGTGCTGCGCAAGCCCGAGGAGGCGGGTGACCTGCCCGCGGACATCGCCGATCTCACCTCCGTCGCGAAGGCGCAGATCGCCGCGGGCACCGAGGTGCTGCGCACCGAGGACCTGGCCGGGGAGGGCGAGTACCGGCTGCGCGGCTGCGCGGTGGAGCCGGGGGTGGTGCTGGTCAGCGGCGCCCCGATGGACAGCATCGACGACACGGTACGGCAGCTGGTCACGGTCCAGGTCGTCGCCTTCGGGCTGGCCCTGCTGGCGCTGGTGGTGTTCGGCCGCCGGCTGCTGCGCAGCGGCCTGGAACCGCTGAGCGACATGGCGCACACCGCGCACGGCATCGCCTCGCACAACCTGACGGAGTCGGCGGCCCGGCTGCCGCTGCGCGCGGCCAGGCGGGGCGGCGGGCCGGAGGTCGAGGAACTGCGCACCGCGTTCAACACGATGCTCGAACACATCGACCGCTCGCTCGCCGTGCGCGCCGAGGCCGAGCAGCGGCTGCGCCGCTTCGTCGCGGACGCCTCGCACGAGCTGCGCACCCCGCTGATGTCGGTGCGCGGCTACGCGGACCTCTTCCAGTACGCGGCCGCCAACCAGCCCGAGGAACGGAACAGGCACCTGGCCCGGCTGCGCGCCGAGGCGGCCCGGATGGGTGTCCTCCTCGACGACCTGCTGCTCCTCGCACGCCTGGACGCCGCCGAGGTGGAGACCCCGCTGCGGCTGGAGGACACCGATCTGGCGGAGCTGGTCCGGGAGGCCGCCGACGCCTTCCGCGCGGCCCGCGCCGACCGTCCCCTGACGGTGACCGCGGGCCCCCACGCGGTCCCGCTGCGCATCGACCCGGTCCGGATCCGCCAGGTGCTGGACAACCTGCTCACCAACGCGGCCGTCCACACGCCCGGCGGGACCCCGGTGTCCGTGACGGTCGAGGTCGCCGCCGGCTCGGTGTCGGTACGCGTCACCGACCGGGGCCCCGGTATCCCGCCCGCCGACCGCGCCCGGGTCTTCGACCGTTTCTACCGTGTCGACAAGGCGCGCAGCCGCGACCGCGGCGGCAGTGGGCTGGGGCTGTCGGTGGCGCGCGCGCTGGTGGAGGCCCACGGGGGGACGATCACGCTGGACGAGGAGCGGGAGCGGACGACGGTGTTCACCCTGACGCTCCCGCTCGCCCCGCCACCGACCGCCGAGCCGCGAGGAGCCGAGCCGGAAGGGACCTCGGCGCCGGGGGCGGCGCCGCGGAAGCCGACAGGTTCCCAAGCCCCGGCGTAGTCCCGCTGCCGGTGCGACGGTCATGCGGGCCACGAAGGCCGCCGGCCCGCTTCCCAGTAGTCCTTGCCGCGCTCGTCGGCGGGCTCGGGCCTGCCGCAGTGGACGACCGACCGCGCGTCGGCCGTGAGTGCCACCAGGTCACGGACTGAAGGTGCCAGGCGGCGCGGCGGACTCCAGGCTGCCGGACCCCGCCGTCGCCGGGAGTCACCTCCGCACCGGAGGTCTTCGTGGGCCGGGCCCGGGCCTGCCTCAGATCTCCGCGGTCGTCTCCTCCGCCGCGATGCCCACCAGGGCCGTCTCCTCGGCCTTGCCCCGCAGGGCGACCACGCTGAGGAGGCAGCAGACCAGGGCCGCGATGCCGCAGACGACGTACCCGACGGCGTAGCCGTTTCCGAGGGCGTCCAGGGCGATGGGGGCCGCGCCGCCGGGCGGGGAGGACGCGGGTACGGAGTTGACGGCGAGCGGTCCGCCCTCGGCCGCGACCTGTCCCGCCGCAGCCTTGACCTGGTCGCCGAGGCCGGACCCGGCGAGCTTGCGGGTGAACTCGTCGGCGGCGCGGCTCAGGGCGATCGCGCCGATGACGGCCGGGCCGAGGGTGAACCCGAAGTCCCGCAGCAGACTGGTCGACGCGCTGGCCATGCCCGCGTAGTGGACCTCGACCGTGTTGACGGCGGTCGCGGTGATGGAGGAGACCGTGAGCGCGAAGCCGATGCCGACCAGACCGATGGGCAGGATCAGCGAGGTCAGCGCGCGGTCGTGGACCGAGAGGGTGGCGGCGACGAAGTCCCCGGCCGCCATCAGCGCGAGCCCCGCCCCCAGCACCCAGCGCGCGCTGACCTTCTCCAGGAGCCGGGAGATCAGCGGCAGCAACAGCAGCGTCCACGCGTTGAGCAGGATGAACGCGAACGAGCCGCGCAGCGGGCTCTGGTGCTGGATCGGCCCGAGCCGGATGCTGGTCGCGTAGGCCGTCCCGAGGTAGCTGAACATGCCGACGACGGCGACGAACGAGGCGACCGCGAAGGCCCGGTTGCGGAACAGGTCGAGACGCAGCAGCGGCGCGGCGGCCCGGCTCTCGGCGACGAGGAAGAGAACGATGAAGACCGCCGCGACCACGTAGGCGATCACCACCGGGGTCGCGGTCCAGCCGTCGGAGGGGCCCTGGATCACCGCGTACAGCAGGGCGAACATGCCGATGCCGATGGTGAGCTGGCCCGCGAGGTCGAGGGAGCGGCCCTCGGGAGCGCTGGAGTTCTGCGCCAGCAGCCCGCTGAGCAGGGTACTGACCAGGGCGAGCCCGGTGACGACGACGAAGGCCCAGCGCCAGGAGCCGTAGTTGCCGGTGATGCCGCCGAGGACGGGGGCGATGAATCCGCCGCTGGACAGGGCCGCGGCCCAGACCGTGATCGTACGGGCGCGGTCCCGGGCGGTGTGGGTGCCGGCGGCGATCACGGCGAGCGAGGTCGGGAACAGCGCGGCCGCGCCGAGGCCGGCGATGGCCTGGCCCACCCAGAGCATGTGGATGCCGGTGCTCGCGGCGGCCAGTGCCTCGCCGACGACGAGCAGCGCGCCGCCGCCGACCAGCAGCCGCTTGCGTCCGAAGAGGTCGCCGAGGACGCCGAAGGTCAGCTCCAGCACCGTCACGGGCAGCAGGAACGCGTCCGAGATCCAGGTCAGCTGGGAACCGACGGGGTGCAGGTCCTCCTGGAACAGTCCGTTCAGGGTGGCCGGCATGGCGAGGGCGATCTGGGCCAGGCAGACCGCGAAGCAGCCGGCGACGAGGGTGCCGACGGGCAGCGGGCCGGACGGTCCGCGCAGGGTCGCGGGGTCGGATTGCGAACGCGTTTCAGTGGGCACGGGTACTCCCCTTCGAGCGGTGCGGGGGATGCGGCGGGCGCGAGGACGCGTCGGACACGCGGGGCGGCGTCGCCTGGAACGCGATGAATGTAGGGCAGTTTTTTCACGTCGGTCAATAGACTGCACAATGTCGATCGACGGCACACCGCCGTTCTGCTCGGCACACGAGAACACCCCGCCGCCCTGGAGGGCGGCGGGGTGCGGACGAGCGGAAGGGGCGGCGGCGTCAGCTCTCGTCGGCGGTCAGCCGCAGCGAGATCGAGTTGATGCAGTACCGCTGGTCGGTCGGGGTGGCGTAGCCCTCGCCCTCGAAGACGTGGCCGAGGTGGGAGCCGCAGCGGGCGCAGCGCACCTCGGTGCGGACCATGCCGTGCGAACGGTCCTCGATCAGTTCGACCGCGTCGGTGTCCTTCGGGTCGTAGAAGGACGGCCAGCCGCAGTGGGACTCGAACTTCGTGGCGGAGGTGAAGAGTTCGGCACCGCAGGCGCGACAGGAGTACACGCCCTTGGCCTTGGTGTCGGTGTACTCACCGGTGAAGGCAGGTTCGGTGGCGGCCTGGCGCAGCACGGCGTACTCGGCCGGCCCCAGCTCCGCGCGCCACTGCTCGTCCGGCTTCTCGACGTCGTACGACATGACTCTCAGCCCCTCACTTCGCCAGGCGTTCCAGGATCCTCGGGCCCAGGTCGGTCACGTCGCCCGCGCCCATGGTGAGAACCAGATCACCGGGCTTGGACATTCCCGCGACCACGGCGGGGACCTCGTCCCTGTCGTGCACCGCGGTGACGTCGGCGCCCGCGGCCCGCGCCGCCTCGATGATCAGCTCGCTGGTGATGCCGGGGATCGGGTCCTCACGGGCCGGGTAGATGTCCAGGACCACCGAGGCGTCCGCGAGGGCCAGCGCCCCGCCCATCTCCTTGCCCAGCTCCTGGGTGCGGGAGAACAGGTGCGGCTGGAAGACGACCAGGATCCGGGAGTCCCCGGCGGCGCCGCGCATCGCCTCCAGGTCGGCGGTCATCTCGGTCGGGTGGTGGGCGTAGGAGTCGATCACCTGGACCCCGGCCGCCTCGCCCTTGAGCTGGAGGCGCCGCTTGACCCCGGTGTACGCGGCGAGGGCGGGCGCGAGCTCGGCGGCCGGGACGCCCAGGGCCACGCCCGCGGCGAGCGCGGCGACCGCGTTGTGCGCGTAGTGCCGGCCGGGGACGGAGACCGCGAAGGTCAGCTCGGACCCGTCCAGCAGGACCGTGACCTCGCTCTTGAGGCCCTGCGGTACGACCGAGAGCACCCGTACGTCGGCGTCCGCGGCCTCGCCGTACGTCACCGTCCGCACCGTGCCGGCCAACCGCCGGGTCAGCTCCCGTGCGCCCTCGTGGTCGGCGTTGATCACCAGCGTGCCGCCGGGCACGATCCGGCCCGCGAAGGTCTCGAAGGACTCGTAGATCTCGTCCATCGAGGCGTAGTTGGCGTGGTGGTCCAGCTCCACGTTGAGGACGATCGCGACCTCGGGCGCGTACTTGTGGAAGCTGCGGTCCGATTCGTCCGCCTCGGCGACGAAGATCTCGCCCGCGCCGTGCAGGGCGTTGGAGCCGGGGGCGTCCAGGTCGCCGCCGATGGCGTACGACGGCTCGCGCCCCAGCTCGCTCAGCGACACCGCCAGCATCGAGGTGGTCGTGGTCTTGCCGTGGGTGCCGGCGACCGCGATCGGGCGCAGCCCGTCCATCAGGGCGGCCAGCGCGTCCGAGCGGTGCACCACCGGGATGCCGAGCTCGGCCGCGCGGGCCAGCTCCGGGTTGTCCTCGCGGATCGCCGACGACACGACGACGCAGCTGGCGTCGTCGGCGAGGTGCCCGGCCGCGTGCCCGATGTGCACGGTGGCACCCAGCGCCCGCAGCGCCTCGGCGGTGGCCGACTCCTTGGCGTCGCTCCCGGCCACCCGGGCCCCGCGCTGGGCGAGGATCTTGGCGATCCCCGACATCCCGGCGCCGCCGATGCCGATGAAGTGCGGTCGGTCCATGGCGGCAGGAAGGCCGGGTGCCATGTGTTTCTCCCCAGAGACGATGACGTGCGAAAGCCTGCCTAGCCTATGTGCTGAGGCGCGGGCGCCCCGATAGAGGCGCGGCGAACTGCCCGATCAGCCACGACGGACCCGCACACGCCCCCGCACCACACCTCCACGGCGTCTAGGCCTTGCTGTGCGAGAACAGCTTCAGCACCGGCACCCCCACCTTGTGCCGGGCCCGGGACGCCCAGTCTCTGTGGAAGAACTCCTCCACGTAGTGCGGATCGGTCAGCACGATCACCTCGTCCGCACCCACCTCTTCCACCAGCTTGCGCAGCGCGTCCAGCGGATGGTCCTCGACCATCCGCCCCTCCGCCGCGCTGCCCGCTCCCCGCAGTGCCGTCAGCGACACGTCCAGCGCCTGCTCGGCCGGCCCCTTCGCCGCGTCCCCCTCCGGGGTCTCCCGCTCCCGAGCGGCCTCGTCCAGTTCGCCGAGCGCGATGTCGTCGATGGCCCGCAGCAGGCGGTCCGCCTGGTCGCCGCGCGGCTGGAGCAGCACGTGGAAGGCGACCTGCTCGTCCCCGTGCAAGGTGGTGACGAACTCCACGTCGGCTGACGTCAGGGCCTTCTCGATCATCAGAACGCTTGTGAACACCTGGCGCCTCTTCTCCTCGGAGGGCTGTTTCGGCCCTCTGTCCTCCGTGGGGCCGACCACCCCCTGCGGAAACCATCCTGCCCCGTGATCGCACGGGTACTGCCGGATTCAGTGTGCCCGTCGAAAGCTAAGCGGAGCGGAATATTCCGCCGATGTCAGGACCGGCGGTACCGGCCGAACAGGAATCCGGCCTCTTCCAGGAGGGACACTAGTTCGAAGCGATGGGGCACGGCGACACCGGGTCCTCCCGCGATCCGCTGCGCCCCGCCCGCCGTGAGCATCGGGGAGACCGTCAGGCACAGCTCGTCGAGGACCCCGGCGGCGATGAACTGGCCCAGCAGCCGGGGGCCGCCCTCGGTGAGCAGCCTGGTGTGGCCGAGGTCGGCGAGGGCGCGTACCGCGCGGGCCGGGTCGACGCCCATGCCGTCGCCGGCGGTCACCACCCGGGCGCCGGCCTTCTCGGCGGTGGCGACGCGGTCGGGGGCGGCCGCCGCGCCGGTCAGGATCAGCGTCGGCACGAGGGGCGAGGTGAACAGCGGCAGCGAGAAGTCGAGGTCGAGGCTCGCGGTGACCACCGCGACCGCGGCCACCTCCGACTGCCCCGCCGCGGCGCGGGCCCCCGCGAACTCCGCACGCGCGCGTACCGGCCGGTACTCCTCCTGCCGTACCGTTTCCGCACCCACCACGACGACATCCGCGAGCCCTCGCAGGGTGCCGAAGATCCGCATGTCGGCCGCCCCGGAGAT
>NZ_JBEYFC010000144.1:0-19027 GCF_040634175.1 Streptomyces sp. NPDC007162 | reverse complement strand
GCGAGCGGGTCGGGCTTGCTGGTGGAGATGATCCAGTCCGCGTTGCCGGCCTCCTCGGCGTGGCCGTCGTCGAACAGGACGCGGTAGGTGCTGGCTGCGTGGGCGGGGGTCGCGGCGCTGGTCGCCTGCACGGCGACCCCGGCCGCGAGAAGGCCGAACACGGCTGCGGCGGTGGTGAGTTCGCGGCGCGAGATGGCGAAGCCGGGCATCTGTCATTCCTCCGTCGGTGGGGGATGGGAGAGAGGGATGGCGGTGCGGGTGGGGGTACTGCGTCGGTCGTTCTGCGCGCGTAGAGTCGAAGGTGATCGTTCACCCGGGGGGGCAGACCGGACGGTACCCGGGCGACGCGGTGCGCCGACAGGATTCCCGGTGGACTCACAGGAATTTCTTACCTGTACATGACAACTCTGCGGCCGGAGTGCGACCGAAGGTTCGCCGACACCTCTCGTCTAAACTGTCGCCGAACATCACACGGGGCGGCACGGGGCAGTACGGGGGGCACGAACATGGCGGACGTACGCCGTCGACTACGCTCGGGCACGGTCGTCCTCGGCGGTATGGGCCTGCTGGCCGCCGCCCTGACCGCCTGCTCCTCGGACCCCGACAAGCGCTGCGTCGACCGCGACAGCTACCGCGCGACCAAGGGCTACCGGGTCGTCTCCGACAAGGACTGCGCCTCCACCAAGTCCGCCGTCGACGCCGGCTACTACTACGGCGGCAAGAAGAAGGGCGGCTGGGTCAAGGGCGGCTCGTTCACCAAGTCCCGCGGGAGCTCCGGCGGTTCGTCGGGCGGCGGCCACGGCGTCCACCGCGGCGGCTTCGGCGACGGCCACGGCGGCTCCGGCGGCTGACCGGCCCATGGAGCGCCGTACGACCGACCCCCGCCCCGGCTGGCAGCGGACCGTCGAGGAACAAGGGGTGATCTATCCCCTCACCCGGCACCCCGACGGCGTGCTGCGCCCGTACTGGGACGAGAGCGCCTACTACGCCTTCCCCCTCGACGAGGTGGAGGCGCTGGAGGAGACGGTCGCGGAACTGCACGCGATGTGCCTGGCGGCGGCGGACCGCATCGTCGCGACGAATCGTTTCGCCGACCTCGGCATCACCGATCCCCGGGTGGTGCGGGCCGTCACCGACTCCTGGCACCGCCGCGCCGAACTCCCCTCCCTCTACGGTCGTTTCGACCTCCGCTACGACGGCACCGGCCCGGCGCGACTCCTGGAGTACAACGCGGACACCCCCACCTCCCTGGTGGAGGCGGCCTCCGCGCAGTGGTTCTGGATGGCGGACCGCTTCCCGGGCGCCGACCAGTGGAACAGCCTCCACGAACGCCTCGTCGCCGCCTGGCGCGAGCAGGCCCGTCTGCTCCCCTCGGGCACCCCGCTGTACTTCGCCCACTCCTCGGCCGACGAGCTGGGCGAGGACCTGATGACGGTCGCGTACCTCAAGGAGACGGCCGAGCAGGCGGGCCTCGACACCGACTGGATCTCCATGGAGGAGATCGGCTGGGACACCCTCTCCGGCCGCTTCGTCGACAACGCCCTCCGGTTCGTCCGCGCCTGCTTCAAGCTCTACCCGTGGGAGTGGCTCACGACGGACGCCTTCGCCCCGCACGTCCTCGACACCCTGGACAACGGCGGCGGCACGGGTACGACGATGTGGATCGAGCCCGCCTGGAAGATGCTGCTCAGCAACAAGGCGCTGCTGGCGGTCCTGTGGGAGCTGTACCCGGGCCACCCGAACCTCCTCCCGGCATACCTGGACGGCCCGAGAGAGCTGGCGACCGGCAAGGGCTACGTCAGCAAGCCGCTGCTGGGCCGGGAGGGCGCGGGGGTGGTCGTACACGAGCCCGGCCACGCCCCGGTCGTCCGCGAAGAGCCGTGCTGCTACCAGGAGCTGTCCCCGCTGCCCGACTTCGACGGCAACCACGTGGTGCTGGGCGCATGGGTGGTGGGCGGGGAACCGGCGGGCCTGGGCATCCGCGAGTCAGCGGGCCTGGTGACGGACGACTACGCCCGCTTCCTGCCGCACGTGATCCTGTAGCGCCCGGGACGGCACCCCGCTAGGCGCTCAACACCCCCCACAGCTGCTCCACCCCCCACTCCAGGTCCTCCTCCTCGACCACCAGCGGCGGAGCCACCCGCACCGTCGCCCCGTGCGAGTCCTTCACCAGCACCCCCCGCTCCATCAACCGCTCCGCGACCACCCGCCCCGACCCCACCCCCGGAGCCACGTCCACCCCCGCCCACAGGCCCCGCCCCCGCACGGCCGTCACCAGTCCGCTGCCCGCGATCTCCGCCAGCCGCCGGTGCAGCACCTCCCCCAGGACCGTCGCCCGCTCCTGGAACTCCCCGGTGCGCAGCATCGCGATCACCTCCAGCCCCAGGGCGCAGGCCAGCGGGTTCCCCCCGAACGTGGAGCCGTGTTCGCCCGGGCGGAAGACCCCCAGCACCTCCGCCCGCGCCACCACCGCCGACACCGGCAGCACCCCGCCCCCGAGCGCCTTCCCGAGGACGTACACATCGGGTACGACCCCCTCGTGCTCGCACGCGAACGTGCGCCCGGTCCGCCCGAGACCGGACTGGATCTCGTCCGCGACGAACAGCACGTCCCGCTCGCGGGTCAGCTCCCGGACCCCCGCCAGATAACCCGCCGGCGGCACGATCACCCCGGCCTCGCCCTGGATCGGCTCCAGGAGCACGGCGACCGTGTTCTCGGTCAGCGCGGCGCGCATGGCCGTCAGGTCGCCGTACGGGACGATCTCGAAGCCGGGCGTGTACGGCCCGTAGTCCGCCCGTGCCTCGGGGTCGGTCGAGAAGGAGATCACCGTGGTCGTACGGCCGTGGAAGTTGCCGCCCGCGACCACCACCTTCGCCATCTCCGCGGGCACGCCCTTGACCCGGTACCCCCACTTCCGAGCGGTCTTCACCGCCGTCTCCACCGCCTCCGTCCCCGTGTTCATCGGCAGCACCATCTCCATCCCGCACAGCTCCGCCAGCTGGGTGCAGAACGCGGCGAACCGGTCGTGGTGGAAGGCCCGGGACGTCAGCGTCACCCGCTCCAGCTGTGCCTTCGCCGCCGCGACCAGTCGCGGGTGGCCGTGCCCGAAGTTCAGCGCCGAGTAACCGGCCAGGAAATCCAGGTAGCGGCGCCCCTCGACGTCCGTCAGCCACGCCCCCTCGCCCGTGGCGATCACCACCGGCAGCGGGTGGTAGGTGTGCGCGCTGTGCAGCTCGGCGGCGGCGACGAGGGCTTCCGTAGTGGTCACGGCGACTCCGGGGGACGTGGCGGGATTGCCCCCTTTCCTACCCCTTGTTCGTGCCCGACTGGTGGACGCCACGGCACCCGGGCCCGGCGTGCCCGGTAATGTGATCCGCGGGCCGTGACTGGCGCGCTGGGATGGGACCGACCATCGGGGAGCGGCTCGTGTTGTGACCGAGTGCCGTGCGCCTGGGCCGAACCGTGAGTGCCGAACGACATGTCCGGAGGTCCCGAATGACTGACAAGTCCGCGCCCCTGTCCAC
The DNA here is from genome assembly GCF_040634175.1 of Streptomyces sp. NPDC007162. NCBI lineage: Bacteria > Bacillati > Actinomycetota > Actinomycetes > Kitasatosporales > Streptomycetaceae > Streptomyces > Streptomyces sp. NPDC007162. The sequence continues at coordinate 15,503 of NZ_JBEYFC010000144.1, read as the reverse complement.
CGAGTCCACCGCCTACCGTGCCGCCCTCGACGTGATCCGCGCCGTCGAGCCGCGCGTCGCCGACGCCATCGGCCAGGAGGTCGCCGACCAGCGCGAGATGCTCAAGCTGATCGCGTCCGAGAACTACGCCTCCCCGGCGACCCTGCTCGCGATGGGCAACTGGTTCAGCGACAAGTACGCCGAGGGCACCGTCGGCCGCCGCTTCTACGCCGGCTGCCGCAACGTCGACACCGTCGAGGGCCTCGCCGCCGAGCACGCCCGCGAGCTGTTCGGCGCCCGGCACGCCTACGTGCAGCCGCACTCCGGCATCGACGCCAACCTGGTCGCCTTCTGGGCCGTCCTCGCCGACCGCGTCGAGGTGCCCTTCCTGGAGAAGACCGGCGCCCGCCAGGTCAACGACCTGACCGAGGCCGAGTGGTCCGAGCTGCGGCAGGCCTTCGGCAACCAGCGAATGCTCGGCATGTCCCTGGACGCGGGCGGCCACCTCACCCACGGCTTCCGCCCGAACATCTCCGGCAAGATGTTCGACCAGCGCTCCTACGGCACCGACCCGGCCACCGGCCTCATCGACTACGACGCGCTGCGCGCCCAGGCCCGTGAGTTCAAGCCGCTGATCATCGTCGCGGGCTACTCCGCGTACCCCCGCCTGGTGAACTTCCGGATCATGCGCGAGATCTCCGACGAGGTCGGCGCGACCCTCATGGTCGACATGGCGCACTTCGCGGGCCTGGTCGCCGGCAAGGTCCTCACCGGCGACTTCGACCCGGTCCCGCACGCCCAGATCGTCACGACCACCACCCACAAGTCGCTGCGCGGCCCGCGCGGCGGCATGGTCCTGTGCGACGACTCCCTCAAGGACCAGGTCGACCGCGGCTGCCCGATGGTCCTGGGCGGCCCGCTCCCGCACGTCATGGCCGCCAAGGCCGTCGCCCTCGCCGAGGCCCGGCAGCCCGCGTTCCAGGACTACGCCCAGCGGATCGTGGACAACGCGCGCGCGCTGGCCGAGGGCCTGATGCGCCGGGGCGCCACCCTGGTCACCGGCGGCACCGACAACCACCTCAACCTGATCGACGTGGCCGGCTCCTACGGCCTCACCGGCCGTCAGGCCGAGTCCGCGCTCCTCGACTCCGGCATCGTCACCAACCGCAACGCGATCCCGGCCGACCCGAACGGCGCCTGGTACACCTCCGGCATCCGCATCGGCACGCCCGCGCTGACGACGCGGGGGCTGGGAACGGCGGAGATGGACGAGGTGGCGGCCCTGATCGACCGCGTCCTCACCACCACCGAGCCGGGCACGACGAAGTCCGGCGCGCCGAGCAAGGCGAGCCACGTCCTCGACGAGAAGGTGTCCACGGAGATCGCCCAGCGCGCGACGGACCTGGTGGCGGGCTTCCCGCTGTACCCCGAGATCGACCTCGGCTGAAGCGCCCCGAGGGGCGTGGGGAACTGCGCGACCAGCCACAGCGGTCCGCGGTTCCCCACGCACCGAAACCACCCGAGCTCTCTGAGACAATGGTGAACATGGCCTCAGATCGTCCCCGCGTGCTCTCCGGCATCCAGCCCACCGCCGGTTCGTTCCACCTGGGCAACTACCTCGGCGCCGTCCGCCAGTGGGTAGCCCTCCAGGAGTCCCACGACGCCTTCTACATGGTCGTCGACCTGCACGCGATCACGGTCCCGCAGGACCCCGCAGACCTGCGCGCCAACACCCGCCTCGCCACCGCACAGCTGCTCGCCGCCGGCCTGGACCCGGACCGCTGCACCCTCTTCGTGCAGAGCCACGTCCCGGAGCACGCCCAGCTCGCCTGGGTGATGAACTGCCTCACCGGCTTCGGCGAGGCCAGCCGGATGACCCAGTTCAAGGACAAGGCGGCCCGGCAGGGGGCCGACCGCGCGAGCGTCGGCCTGTTCACGTACCCGATCCTCCAGGTCGCCGACATCCTGCTCTACCAGGCCCACGAGGTGCCCGTCGGCGAGGACCAGCGCCAGCACGTCGAGCTCACCCGTGACCTCGCCGAGCGCTTCAACGGCCGGTTCGGCGAGACCTTCACCATCCCGAAGCCGTACATCCTCAAGGAGACGGCGAAGATCTACGACCTCCAGGACCCGTCGATCAAGATGAGCAAGTCGGCGTCCACGCCGAAGGGCCTCATCAACCTCCTCGACGACCCCAAGGCGACCGCGAAGAAGGTGAAGAGCGCGGTCACCGACACGGACACGGTGATCCGCTACGACACCGCGGAGAAGCCCGGCGTCTCGAACCTCCTCACCATCCACTCCACCCTCACCGGCACGTCGATCGCCGAGCTGGAGCAGGAGTACGAGGGCAAGATGTACGGGGCGCTCAAGACGGACCTCGCCGAGATCATGGTCGAGTTCGTGACCCCGTTCCGCGAGCGCACCCAGCAGTACCTGGACGACTCGGAGACCCTCGACTCGATCCTGGCCAAGGGCGCGGAGAAGGCGCGTGCGGTCGCGGCCGAGACCCTCGCGCAGGCCTACGACCGGGTCGGCTTCCTGCCCGCCAAGCACTGAGCCGCCACCGGGCGAGGGGAAGCGCTGCACATCACTTCGGCCACGGCTGCCCGCGAGGCGGCCGTGGCCGTACAGTCGATAGCCGGACGGCCGGGTACGAACCCGACAGCCGTCCGACCATCACGACCGACGGGAGATGACGTGGGGACCGTAACGATCGGCGTGTCGATCGCGGTCCCGGAGCCTCACGGCAGCCTGCTCCAGGAGCGGCGCGCGGGCTTCGGCGACGCCGCGGCCCATGGCATTCCCACGCACGTGACCCTGCTGCCGCCGACGGAGGTCGACGCGGGCGCGCTGGCCGCGGTGGAGGCCCACCTGAGCGAGGTCGCCGCGAGGGGCCGGCCGTTTCCGATGCGGCTGTGCGGCACCGGTACGTTCCGGCCGCTGTCGCCGGTGGTGTACGTCCGGGTGGTCCGGGGGGCCGAGGAGTGTGCGTGGCTGCAGTCGCGGTTGCGGGACGCCTCGGGGCCGCTGGAGCGTGAGTTGCAGTTCCCGTACCACCCCCATGTGACCGTCGCCCACGGGATCGACGAGGCGTCGATGGACCGGGCGTTCGCCGAGCTGGCGGAGTTCGAGGCCGAGTGGCCCTGCATGGGGTTCGCCCTGTACGAGCAGGGGGCGGACGGGGTGTGGCGGAGGCTGCGTGACTATCCCTTCGGGAGCTCTGTTGTGCCTCCTCAGGTGGGGCATGTGGAGCGCGGGAGCATCGCGAGCCGGTAGGCCGTGAGCCCCCTCTAGATCGGCAGCCGTCGGAACACCGACCGTGGTGCGTGCCGTAGGGCCGACATCACCACGCGCAGTGCGCCCGGCACCCACACCACCTCCGAGCGCCTGCGCAGGCCCGTCTCGATCGCCGTCGCCACCGCCTCCGGGGTGGTCGCCAGAGGGGCCTCCTCCAGGCCCTCCGTCATCTTCGACCGCACGAACCCCGGCCGTACGACCAGCACGTGCACGCCCGTTCCGTGCAGGGCGTCGCCGAGGCCCTGGGCGAAGGCGTCCAGGCCCGCCTTGCTGGAGCCGTAGATGAAGTTGGAGCGCCTCGCGCGCTCCCCGGCGACCGACGACAGGACCACCAGTGAGCCGTGGCCCTGGGCCTGCAGGGCCCGTGCGCTCACCAGGCCCGCCGAGACGGCGCCGGTGTAGTTGGTCTGCGCCACCCGTACGGCGCTCAGCGGCTCGCGTTCGTCGGACGCCTGGTCGCCGAGGACGCCGAAGGCCAGCAGGACCACGTCGACGTCGCCCTCCGCGAAGACCTTGCCGAGGGCCGGCTCGTGGGACTCGGGGTCGAGCGCGTCGAAGGGGACGGTGTGGACGTCGGGCCCGAGGGTGCGCAGGTGTGCGGCGGCCCGGTCGAGCGCGGGGGAGGGGCGGCCGGCGAGCCACACCGTGCGGGTGCGGCGGGCGATCAGCCGGCGTGCGGTGGCCAGCGCGATCTCGGACGTACCGCCGAGGACGAGCAGCGACTGGGGCATTCCGAAGGCGTCCTTCACGACAGCTCCTGAAGACGGGGGGCTAGAGACCGAGACGGCGGGACAGGTCGGAGACGAACACCCCGCGTGGGTCCAACTCCGCGCGCAGCGCACGGAATTCGGAGAGCCTCGGGTACATCGCGGCGAGCAGTTCGGGGCGCAGCCGGGAGTCCTTGGCGAGGTAGACGCGGCCGCCGGCGGCCGCCACCTCCTCGTCCAGTCCGTCGAGGAGGGCGGCGAGGCCGGGCAGGCCGGCCGGGATGTCCAGGGCGAGGGTCCAGCCGGGCACGGGGAAGGAGAGCCAGCCGGGGTCGGCGTCGCCGAAGCGTTTGAGGACGGCCAGGAAGGACGGGCAGCGGTGCTCGGAGATACGGGCCACGATCCGGCGCAGCGTGTCCTCCCGGCCGTGTCCGACGGCGAACTGGTACTGGACGAAGCCGGCCCGGCCGTAGACGCGGTTCCAGTGCGGGACGCCGTCCAGGGGGTGGAAGAACGCGGAGACGCGCTGGAGCCTGCCCACCCGGGCGCGGGGGGCCTTGCGGTACCAGACTTCGTTGAACAGGCCCACGGTGGTGCGGCCGAGGAGGCCGTCGGGGACGAAGGCGGGAGCGGCGGGAAGGGTGCGGGGGCGGAAGGCGAGGGGGGCGCGCCCGGCGCGGGTGTGCTCGCCGAGCGCTTCCCGGGGAGCGTGGTCGCCGCGCGTGAGCACCGCGCGCCCGGTGGCCGCCCCGCGCGCGAGCAGGTCGATCCAGGCGACCGAGTAGCGGTAGCGGTGGTCGGTGTCGGTGAGCCGGGTCATCAGGTCGTCGAGGTCGGTGGCGCGTTCGGTGTCGACGGACATGTACGACGTCTCGACGGGGAGGAGGCGGACGGTCGCCGTGAGGATCACTCCGGTCAGACCCATGCCGCCGGCCGTCGCGTCGAACAGCGGGGTGCCGCGGCTCACCGTGCGGACGTGGCCGTCGGCGGTGAGGAGTTCGAAGGACAGCACGTGACGGGAGAACGATCCCGAGACATGGTGGTTCTTGCCGTGGATGTCGGCGCCGATCGCGCCGCCCACCGTCACCTGGCGGGTCCCCGGGGTCACCGGGACGAACCAGCCGAGCGGCAGCAGCACCTCCATGAGGCGGTGCAACGAGACCCCTGCGTCGCACAGCACGGTGCCGCCGTCCGCGTCGATGGCATGGATGCGGTCGAGACCCGTCATGTCGAGCACGGCGCCGCCGGCGTTCTGCGCCGCGTCACCGTACGCCCGCCCCAGGCCCCGGGCGATACCGCCGCGCACCCCGCAGGTGCGGACCGCGTCGGCCGCCTCCTGGTAGGTGCGGGGACGGATCAGACGGGCGGCGGTGGGGGCGGTGCGGCCCCAGCCGGTGACGGAGACGGTGGCTTCGGGCGCGGCGGGTCCGCCAGGCTTTCCAGGCATGGGACGACCGTATCGCTGCCGTATGGGTGGTTATGGGTGTTATGGATGATTGGTTACGGAAGATCACCTGACTCCCCGAAACGGGTGATTGTCCGAATGTCGCTCAATAGGGTCGTAGCTTTGGCCGCGTGAAGGTGAACAGTGAGTCCAATGGACGACATGGACCACCGGATCCTGACCGCGCTGCACGCCTGCGGCGCCGATCCACGCGTCGCGTCGGCCGCGCGCGGTCTCTCCCTCGCCGGGGAGCACGGTGCGCTCTGGCTCGCGGCGGGCCTTGCCGGGGCCGCCGTGGACGGCGCGCGGCGCGGCGCCTGGTTGCGCGGCACGGCGCTGGTCGCGGGCGCGCATCTCGGCAGTATGGCCGTGAAGCGGATCGTACGACGGGCCCGGCCCGCGCACGTACGGCCCCGGGTGCGTACCGCCGGCCGGCACTCCTTCCCCAGCTCGCACGCCACCTCCGCGACGGCGGCCGCCGTCGCCTTCGGGGCGCTCGGCGCGTCCGCCCTGACGCCCCTCGCGGTCGCCGTGTGCCTCTCCCGGCTGGTCGTCGGAGTGCACTACCCGACGGACGTGGCGGCGGGCGCGGCGCTGGGGGCGCTCACGGCGCGCGCGGGAGCGCGTTGGATGCGCGAGGGAGTGCCCGGCGCCTCGTACGCGAGGGGGCGGGCGTGACCGAGACCGCCCACGCGGCCGGCGAGACGCTCGCCGACGGAACGCTTGCCGGCGAGACGTCTGCCGAAACGGCACTGCACGAGCAGCGCGGCCACCCCCTCCGGCCGTCCGGACCCGCACGCGCGCACCGCACCCCCGGCCTCCTCCTCAAAGGCCTGCTCAAGACCACCCGCCCCAAGCAGTGGGTCAAGAACATCCTCGTCATCGCCGCCCCGGCCGCCGCCGGGCGCCTGTTCTCGGTGCACGCCCTGCTGCGCGAGACCCTGGTCTTCGCCCTCTTCACCGCCTGCGCCGCCGCCGTCTACCTGATCAACGACGCCCGGGACGCCGAGGCCGACCGCGCCCACCCCGTCAAGTGCCGCCGCCCGGTCGCCGCCGGCCAGGTCCCGGTCCCCGTCGCCTACGCCGTGGGAGGCGTCCTGGCGGCCCTGGGACCACTGCTCGCGGCCCGGCTGGCCCCACCCCTGGTCGCCGTCCTCCTGATCGCCTACCTGGCCATGCAATTGGCCTACTGCGTCAGCCTGAAGCACGTCCTGGTCGTCGACCTCGCCGTCGTCACCACCGGCTTCCTGATGCGGGCGATGATCGGCGGGCTCGCCCTCGGCATCCCGCTGTCCCGCTGGTTCCTGATCACCACCGGCTTCGGCGCGCTCTTCATGGTGTCGGCCAAGCGCTACTCCGAAGCCGTGCAGATGGCCGGGAAGGCGGGCGCCACGCGCGCGCTGCTCACCGAGTACACCACCGGCTACCTCCGCTTCGTCTGGCAGCTCGCCGCCGGGGTCGCCGTCCTCGCCTACTGCCTGTGGGCCCTGGAGGGCCACGGCGGACCCGGCGCCGGCCTGCTGCCCTGGCGCCAACTGTCCATGGTCGCCTTCATCCTGGCGATCCTGCGCTACGCCGTCTTCGCCGACCGGGGCACCGCCGGCGAGCCCGAGGACGTCGTCCTGCGCGACCGCGCCCTCGCCCTGATCGGCCTGGCCTGGCTGGCGATGTACGCCCTCGCGGTGGCCCACTGGTGAGCGCGGACCGGCGTGAGCTGATCGGCTTCGCCGTCGTCGGTCTGCTCGCCTACGCCGCCGACCTCGCCCTCTTCAGCCTCCTGCGCGGCCCGGCCGCCCTCGACCCGCTCACCGCCAAGTCCCTGTCCTTCGTGGCCGGCTGCACGGTCGCCTACCTGGGCAACGCCTGCGGCACCTACCGCCACACCCGCGCCACCGGGTTGCGCCCCTACGCCGTCTTCGTCGCCGTGAACCTCGCGGGCGCCCTCGTCCAACTGCTCTGCCTCGCCGTCAGCCACTACGGACTCGGTTTCACCTCGCAGCGCGCCGACACCGTCTCCGGTGCGGTCGTCGGCATGGCGCTGGCCACACTTCTGCGCTTCTGGGGTACCCGTACATTGGTGTTCCGGTCAGGGGGCAGAGTCGGGTCATGGACTGGCTGAGCAGACTTCCCGTCATCGGCCCGCTGCTGGGCCGGCTGATGACCACGCACGCGTGGCGGTCGTACGAACGGCTGGACCGGGTGAAGTGGACCCGGCTGGCCGCCGCGATGACCTTCATCAGCTTCGTCTCGCTCTTCCCGCTGCTCACCGTGGGCGCCGCGGTCGCCGCCGCCGCGCTCAGCCAGTCGCAGCAGAAGGACCTCCAGAGCAAGATCGCCGACCAGGTACCCGGCATCTCCGACCAGCTGGACATCAACGCGCTGGTCCAGAACGCCGGCGCCGTCGGCCTGATCGCCGGTGCCGTCCTGCTGTTCACCGGCATCAACTGGGTCGGGCAGATGCGGGACTGTCTGCGCGCGGTGTGGGAGCTGGGCGACAAGGACGAGAACCCGGTCCTCGTCAAGCTCAAGGACGGCGGCATCCTGCTCGGCTTCGGCGGCGCGGTCCTCGCCACCCTCGCGGTGTCCACGATCGCCTCGGCGGCGGTCGGCTGGACGTCCCGGCAACTGGGCCTGGCCGAACACGGCTGGGGCAGCCTGCTGCTGCGGATCGTCGCGTTCGCCGTCGCCGTGGTGGCCGACTTCCTGCTGCTGCTCTACGTCCTCACCCTGCTGCCCGGAGTCGAACCGACGCGCCGCAGGCTGCTGGTCGCGGCCCTGATCGGCGCGGTCGGCTTCGAACTCCTCAAGCTGCTGCTCAGCGGCTACATCCAGGGCATCGCGGCGAAAAGCATGTACGGCGCGTTCGGCGTGCCCGTGGCCCTGCTGCTGTGGATCAACTTCACCTCGAAACTCGTCCTGTTCTGCGCCTCCTGGACGGCGACGGAGAGCGGCACCGCGGTCAGGGCCGAGTCCGGCGGCGTACCAGATCCGGCAGCGGCCAGCGGCGGTTGACCAGGAACGCCGCCCCCACCAGCAGCACCAGCGCCCCGCCCGTGACCGCCAGCGCGACCCCGACCCCGCTGGAGCCGCCCGCGGAGGCGGCGGCCACCGGCTTCGACCCGGCGTTCCTCCCGGCACCGGCCGCGGTCGCCGAGGGGGTCGCCCCCGGCTGGGCAGTGGAACCCACCGCCCCCCTGGGCGGGACCAGTTCGCCCACCGGAGTCGCCTTGCCCGCCGCCTGGAACCCCCAGTCGAACAGCTTGGCGGTCTCCTTGTAGACCTCGTTGTGCTCCTTCTTCTCCGGGTTCATCACGGTGACCAGCAGCACCCTGCCGCCCCGCTCGGCGACGCCGGTGAAGGTGGCGCCCGCGTTGGTGGTGTTGCCGTTCTTCACCCCCGCGATGCCCGGGTAGACCGACACGTCGGAGTCACCGCTGAGCAGCCGGTTGGTGTTCTGGATCTCGAAGGAGCCGCGGACCGACCTGCCCTTGGCGTTCTTCGTCGTGTCGCCGGGGAAGTTCGCCCGGACGGTCGAGCAGTACTCCCGGAAGTCCTTCTTCTGCAGCCCCGAACGCGCGAACAGCGACAGGTCGTAGGCCGACGACACCTGGCCCGGCTGGTCGTACCCGTCCGGGCTCACCACGTGCGTGTCCAGCGCCTGCAACTCGTCGGCGTGGTCCTGCATGTCCTTGACGGTCTGCCCGACCCCGCCGTTCATCGCGGACAGCACGTGCACGGCGTCGTTGCCGGAACGCAGGAAGACCCCGAGCCACAGATCGTGCACCGTGTACGTCTGGCCCTCCTTTATCCCGACCAGGCTGGAACCGGCGCCCATGCCCGCGAGGTCGGCCGGCACCACCTTGTGCGTGGTCGACTTCGGGAACCGGGGCAGCACGGTGTCCGCGAACAGCATCTTCAGGGTGCTCGCCGGGGGCAGCCGCCAGTGCGCGTTGTGCGCGGCGAGCACCTCGCCCGACTCGGCGTCGGAGACGATCCAGGAACGGGCGGTGATGTCCTTCGGCAGCACCGGCGCCCCGGCGCCGAGATCCACCTGGGTGCCGGGGCGGCCCAGCCGGGCACCGCCGACCGTCGACATCCGCGCCGGGGGAGTGGCCGGCGGACTCGTCGAGGGCGTCGGCGCGGCGAGCGCGGCCGGCGTGGTGAGCGAGAGGGACAGCAGGGTGGCGGAGGTGACCAGCAGAGATCGGCCGGTCTTCGGTTTCGGTGCGGGCACGGACGAGAACGTACCCGGCACGGAGGGCGAAGTCCCACCACCCACCCCACTCCGGAATCGGAACCGGACAGCGAACGGCGATACTGACTTCGTGAAACTCAGCCGCCCGGTCTCCTGGTTCCTGCTCGCCTTCGGGGTGTGGAGTTGGTTCATCTGGATCACTTTCGTCAAAAACCTCGTCAAGGACGGCAGCGGACTCGCCTTCCATGACGGCAGCCCCACGGCGTACTTCTGGATCCACCTGACACTGGCCGTCGTGTCCTTCGTATTGGGGACGGTCATCGGGGTCATCGGGTTGCGCGGAGTGCGCGCACTGCGCCGCACGTCATAGGAAGAGGCACACCGGGGTGATCATCGTCGTCGGGCTCGTCGCCCTGGCCGTGGTGGCGGTTCTGTACGGGTACCTGTGGCGCCGCCTGGTCCGGGACACGACGACCGGGTGGGGATGGCCGCGCCGGCTGGGCACGGCACTGTTCGTCGTGGGCCCGGTACTGATGTTCGCGGCCCTCTTCGCCGAGGTCGGCCACGCCCCGTTCGCCCTCCAGCGCACCCTGGCCTGGCCGGGCTTCCTGTGGATGGCGCTCTCCCTGTACCTGCTGCTGGCGGTGGTGGCGGGGGAAGCCGTCCGTCCCCTGCTGACCCGAGCCCTGAAGCAGCGCTCCCTGAAGCGCCCCCTCGGGGGCGCGGGGCTGTATGCGATGTGCGGCTACCGCCGCGTGGGTGCGACCGGCCCCGACGCACCGCAACTGTCGGCGCCGACCGGCAGCCCCCCTCGGGGGCGCGGGGACCTGCGCGAAATCCTCCCACCCGCCCCCACTCGGCATCCGACCCCCGCCCCCGCTCCCACCCGCCGCCTCTTCGTCTCCCGCGTCGTCGGCGGCGCAGCCGCCACCGCCGCCACCGCCACCGTCGGCCTCGGCACCTACGGCGTCCTGCGCGGCCCGGGTGTGAAGCGCGTCACCGTCGCCCTCGCCAAACTCCCGAGGGCCGCCCACGGTTACCGCATCGCCGTCGTCAGCGACATCCACCTGGGCCCCGTCCTCGGCCGCGGCTTCGCCCAGCGGGTCGTGGACACGATCAACGCCACCCAGCCCGACCTGATCGCGGTGGTCGGCGACCTGGTGGACGGCAGCGTGCGGGACCTCGGCCCGGCCGCCGCCCCCCTGGCCCAGCTGTCCGCTCGGCACGGCGCGTACTTCGTCACCGGCAACCACGAGTACTTCTCCGGCGCCCGGCAGTGGGTCGAGGAGGTGCGCGACCTCGGGCTCCACCCCCTGGAGAACGCCCGCACCGAACTCGCCCACTTCGACCTCGCCGGCGTGAACGACGTCGCCGGGGAGAGCACCGGCCAGGGCCCCGACTTCGACCGCGCCCTGGCCGACCGCGACCCGGCCCGCGCCTGCGTGCTCCTCGCCCACCAGCCCGTCCAGATCCACGAGGCCGTCCGCCGCCACGTCGACCTCCAGCTGTCCGGCCACACCCACGGCGGCCAGCTCTGGCCCGGCAACCTCGTCGCCGCGGCGGCCAACCCGACCGTCGCCGGTCTGGACCGCTACGGCGACACCCAGCTGTACGTCTCCCGGGGCGCCGGTGCCTGGGGCCCGCCGACCCGGGTGGGCGCCCCGTCCGACATCACGGTCATCGAGCTCGCGTCGCGGCACGCCTGACCGAAACGGCCCCCCGCGAGCCCCCCGCCGCCCCTGTGAAATCCGGCCGAAACGAGCGCTCGGTAAGTTCTTCCTTATCTAGTCAGATCGCTCTTCCCCCACCTGAAACACCTGTGATTAGGTGAGCCGCGTCACTTAGGGGAGTGGCGCTTGTGGGGAGGCACCAACCGTGCGATCTGTTCGCATGCGGATTCTCGTGACGCTCGTCGTGCTGGCGATCGCGGGGATCGGCGGCTGGCAGCTGCTGCCGTCGCAGGAGAACCAGAACAAGACGATCACCGTCGGTACGACGGACGCCGTCACCTCGCTCGATCCGGCCGGCGCCTACGACGCCGGTTCCTGGGCGCTGTACAACAACGTCTTCCAGACGCTGCTCACCTTCGAGCCCGGCGGTGTCCAGCCGGTCCCGGACGCGGCCCAGAGCTGTTCGTTCACGGGCTCGGGCCTGAGGACGTACCGCTGCGTGGTGCGTGACGGGATCACCTTCCCGAGCGGCCGGACGATGACCGCCGAGGACGTGAAGTACTCCTTCGACCGGGTCAAGAAGATCAACTCCGATGTCGGCCCGGCCTCCCTGCTGTCCACCCTCGGCTCGGTGACCGCCGACGGCAAGACGGTCACCTTCCACCTGTCGTCCCCCGACGCGACCTTCCCGTTCAAGGTGGCCACCGGCGCCGGCGCGATCGTCGACAAGGACAAGTACCCGGCGGACAGCCTGCGCACCGGCACCTCGGTGGACGGCACCGGCCCGTACACCCTGACGTCGTACACGAAGGACAAGCAGGCGGACCTGCAGCCCAACGGCCACTACAAGGGCGACCTGAGCGGCAGCGGACGCCCCGTCGAGCTGCGCTACTACGCCGACTCGGCCAAGCTCGCCGCCGCCTACAAGGCCAAGCAGGTCGACGTGGCGACCCGGACGCTGCCGCCCGCCATGGTCTCCAAGCTCTCGCCGAGCGACCCGAACCAGCGTGTCCTGGAGTCCGACAGCTCCGAGACCCGCAACCTGTACCTGAACACCCGCCAGAAGTCGCCCCTGCACGACGTGCTCGTCCGCCGCGCCATCGCCTGGCTGGTCGACCGCGAGGATCTCGCCTCGTCCGTGTACGACGGCACGGTGCAGCCGCTGTACTCGCTGATCCCGGCCGGCCTCACCGGTCACACCACGTCCTTCTTCGACGACTACCCAGAGCAGAACGTCGCCAAGGCGAAGGCGCTGCTGGCCCAGGCCGGGGTCAGCACCCCCGTCGAGTTCTCCTTCGGCTACGGCATCGGGCACGGTGCGGGAGCGGAGGAGGCCGCCGCCCTGAAGCAGCAGCTGGAGAAGGGCGGCCTGTTCAAGGTCGACGTCAAGGGTTACGAGTGGACCGACTTCCAGAAGTCGTGGGCCGCGGGCAGGATGGACGCCTGGGCGGTCGGCTGGGTCGCCGACTATCCCGACCCGGACACCTTCGGCGCCTCCCTGGTCGGCAGCCACTCCGTGATGAGCACCGGCTACAGCAACAAGGGCGTCGACGACCTCCTCCAGCACAGCCAGCAGTACGCCGACCGCAGCCAGGCGGAGCAGGACTTCCGCAGCGTCCAGACGGACGTGGCGAGCGACGTCCCGCTGATCCCGCTCTGGCAGCGCACCGACTACGTCCTCAGCAACGAGGACGTCGGCGGCGCCCAGTACCTCACGGACAGCACGGGCGTGTTCCGGCTGTGGAGCCTGAACTGGATCTGACCGCCGGATCGCCGACGGCACGCGCACCGCTCGCCGCGGGGTGAGGCCGGCCAACGCCAGGCGGTGTGGTCCCGCTCGACCCCGCACGCCCCCTGCCCGGGGCTCGGGCCCACTGCAAGGCGGCGGTCACGGTCGGCCTGGTTCCCGCACACCCCGTGCCGGGGGCTCGGGTCGACCGCAGGGCGGCGGTCACGGTCGGCCTGGTTCCCGCACACCCCGTGCCGGGGGCTCGGGTCGACCGCAGGGCGGCGGTCACGGTCGGCTTCTTCCCGGGCGCCGTCCGCGCCCCGTGCCGGGGCTCAGGCCGATCGCAGGGTGACGGTCACGGCCAGCCCCTTTCCGGGCGCCGTGCGCACCGCGACCTCACCCCCGTGCGCCTCCACCACCCCCTGCACGATCGCCATCCCCAGCCCGCTCCCGTCGCCGCCCCCCACCCGGAAGAACCGGTCGAAGATCCGCCCCGCGTCCTCCTCCCCGAGACCCGGCCCCTCGTCGGCGACGCACACCCGCACCACCCCGTCCGCCCGCTCCACCCCCAGCCGCACGGCGGCCTCGACCGGCGTGTGCACCCGGACGTTGGCCAGGAGGTTGCCCAGCACCTGCCGCAGCCCGGACTCGTCGGCCCGCACCAGCACCGCCCCGTCGGCCGAGACGACGACCCGCCGCCCCGGCTGCTGCGCCCGCAGGTCCTGCGCCGCGTCCCGCACCAGCCGGCTCACGTCGACGTGCCGGAACCGGATCTCCGGCCGCCGGTCGAGCCGCGCGAGCAGCAGTAGTTCGTCCACCAGCCGCCCCATCCGGTCCACCTCGCCGTGCATCCGGTCCCAGGCCCGCCGCCGCTCCCCCGGCTCGCTCAGCATCCCCTGGTCGTACAGCTGGAGGTAGCCGCGGATGGCGGCGAGCGGTGTGCGCAGTTCGTGCGACGCGTCGGCGACGAACCGCCGCAGCTGGGCCGCGCTGCGCTCCCGCGTCCGGTACGCCGTCTCCACCTGGTGGAGCATGGCGTTGAGGGCGAGCCGCAACTGCTCGACCTCCTGCGTCGGATGGTGACTCGACGGCACCCGCCGGGTGAGGTCGCCCTCGGCGATCGCCGAGGAGGTCTCCACCATGTCCTCAAGGGGCAGCAGCCGTCGCCGCACGCTGTACATGGTCAGGCAGCACAGCAGCGCGAGCAGCAGCGTGCCGACGGCGAGGTCCAGCCGGAGCGCCTTCGCTATGCCCTTGTGCAGCAGCTCGGTCGAGGAGGCCAGCAGGATGTAGGGGCCGTCGGCGAGCCGGGTCGCCGTCACCCGGTAGGCCGCGCCGTGCACGTCGATGTCGTGCGGACCGGGCGCGGCGGCCAGGGCGCGCGGGTCGGCCACGGCGGCCGCCAGGGCCCGCTGGGCGGCCGTCGGTTTCAGGTCGAAGACGGTGACCGCCCGGCCGTCGCCGCCCACCACGGTGAAGATCGAGTCGGGTGTCGGGTCGGACTCGGCGGGGGTGATCCGCTCGCGGACCACGCCGAGCGCGGTCAGCGAGTCGACCTGCCGCAGGGTGAGCCCCGAACTACCCAGTGACGTGCGGGTCTTGAGCAGTTCGGAGTCGACCTGGTCGAGCAGGTACAGCCGCATGCCCATGATGCTCACCGCGGTGGCCAGCACGATGCCGACGGCGAGCAGCACGGCGTTCGCCAGGGTCAGCTTGCCGCGCAGCGAGTGCAGCCCGTGCCGGTGCCCGCGGTCGCGAAGGTTCATGCCAGGCCGTATCCGACGCCCCGCCGGGTGGTGATCACCGGTGCCCCGAGGGTGTCGAGTTTGCGCCGTAGGTAGCTGATGTAGGTCTCCACGACGGTGGACTCCGACGGCGCGTGCTCGTACTGCCAGACGTGCTTGAGCAGTTGCTCCTTGGGGACGATCCGGCCGCCGTTGCGCACCAGGAAGCGCAGCAGCGCGTACTCGGTCGGGGTCAGCTCGACCGTGCGGCCCGCGCGGTGCACCGAGTACGACGTCTCGTCCAGTTCCAGGTCGCCGTAGCGCAGCGGTGGCCGTTGCTGGATGACGTCGGCCGGGCGGGTGCGGCGCAGCACCGCGCCGATGCGGGCGACGACCTCGTCGATGTTGAAGGGCTTGGTGATGTAGTCGTCGCCGTAGCCGAGGGCGCCGACTATCTCGGCCGGGGCGTCCCGCGCGGTCAGGAAGACCAGGGCCAGGTCGGGTTGCCGGACGCGGAGTTCCCGGGCGAGCGCCCGCCCGTCGCCGTCCGGCAGCATCACGTCGAGCAGGGCCGCGTCGGGCCGGGTGCGCTCGGCCAGCGCGAGGGCCCCCTGGACCGTACCGGCCGTCATCACCTCGAACCGGTGGTAACGCAGGGCGATGGCGAGGACGTCCGCGATGCTCGGCTCGTCCTCCACGATCAGCACGGTGCTGCCTGGAGCCGTCATGCCCCCAGTATCGGCGCCCCCGCCGAC
>NZ_JBEYFC010000143.1:0-19303 GCF_040634175.1 Streptomyces sp. NPDC007162 | reverse complement strand
GCCGGGAACGCGCTCGGCCCGCGGCACCGTCACCGGCTTCGCCGGGCTCTCCGACCCGCACAGCAACCTCACGGTGGCGATGGCGACCACCGCGGGTGCCGGGTCCCTGATCATCGGCGTGCTGCTCGTCGTCCTGGGCATCAGCCTCTGGTATCAGAGGCACATCCGCACGTTCGCGGGAGTCGCCGCGATCCTGCTGGCGCTGGTGTCCCTCCCCGTGTCCAACTTCGGCGGTTTCGTCATGGGCTTCCTGCTCGCCCTGGTCGGCGGAGCGATGGCCGTGGCCTGGTCCCCGGGTGCGCCCTCGAAGCCGCAGCCGGAGGGCGAGATCCCGCCGGCCGGGGACGACGCCCCGGAGCAGGCCGCCTACTACCCGGGCCCGGACGGCGTGGAGTCGAACGACCTGTCAGGAACGAGCCCGATGAACGGGGCGAACGGGAGGCACAGTGCCGGCTGACGAGGTGACCCACGGGACCGAGGTGGACGAGTCCCGTGTGAGAACCGGGCCGCGCCATGCGGCACCCAAGAGGCCGCTGTTCACCAGGTTCCAGATGCCGGCCGGCAAGGCGATAGCCTCCGTGGCGATGCCGACGGCTGTCATCATGGGCATGGGCTTCACCTCGACGCTCGCCATCGCGGACACGAACAACACGTCGTCGGCGTCGTCGAAGAGCCTCGCCGAGGACTACAAGGACTGCGTCTCCGCCCTGGACTCCGCCTCGGCGAGCGCGAGCGACAAGGCCACGGACTCGGCGACACCTTCGGCCACCGCGTCGTCCGGCACCAAGGACTCGACGTCGTCGTCCGGCTCGTCGTCCTCGTCGGATTCAGGTTCCGACGACGCGGCGAAGCCGACGCCGTCCGCGTCCAAGTCGTCCTCCGCGTCGGACGGTTCGGGCTCGTCCTCGGGTTCGTCCGGCTCCGAGGCGACCGCCACCCCGTCGTCGTCCGCCTCCGCGAGCAGCAGCAGTGGCGGTGGCCTGCTGGACTCCATCGGGAACGCCATCACCGGCATCCTCGGCGGCGGCAGCACGGATTCGTCCTCGTCGGACTCCACGGCGAGCGCCACCCCGTCGCCGTCGGCCTCGGCGTCCGCCGACTCGTCGTCGTCCACGTCCTCCACGGCCTCGTCGTCGAGCAAGGACAGCGGCTCCGACACCGTGTCCAAGACCGTCAAGAAGGTCACGGACACCGTCAAGGACACCACCGACACGGCGACCAAGGCGGCCGGTGAGGTCGCCAAGGACGCCACCAAGGCGGCCGGTGACGCCACGTCCAGCGCCTCGCCGAGCCCGTCCGCGAGTTCCAGTGCGTCGGCGGACGACTGCAAGGCCGCCACCGACGACGTGAGCGGCGTCGACAACAAGGTCGCGGTCGCGGACGACCCCTGGTACCTCAGCGCCAGCTCGCTGACCCTGAAGAGCGCCGACTACCAGGGCATCGTCGAGGTGCGGACGGCCGGCGGCAAGACGAAGAAGGTACTGAAGTACGTCATCTCGGGCGGCACCGACATCGGTGACCTGCACCAGACGGTCAAGGACACGAAGATCGGCAAGACCTACCACGTGCAGGCGGCCTCCGGTTCGACGTCCACGATCCGCGACGGCGACACGACGATGTACACGGAGTCGATCTCCGGCAACCTCTTCGGCCTGATCCCGATCACGTTCAGCCCGGACAACCCGCCGCCGCTGAACATCCCGCTGATCTACTTCACCAACGTGAAGGTCGTGCAGGCGGGCCAGTTCGGAGGCACCCTGCACGTGCCCGGGATGCACGTGTACACGACCGACGGAACCAACTGAGCTCCACCACGAAGCCGTTCGGGAGCCGCGAGGAGACTGTGCCCCGCCGAGTACCAACTCGGCGGGGCACAGTCGCGTTCACTGCCCCCTGGGGGAGGGGGCGGGGGTGACGTGTCGACCGCATGCCAGAGGGGGATCTGTGCCTTTTTCATCCTTTGCTGCGTCCTGCCCGCTTTCCATGCGGACCGACTGACGGACTGACCATCCAGAGGAGGGAACGGACGTGCGAACGGCACGAAGGAACAGATACGGACGCACCGGGGGAAGGCGGCTCCGGCGGGCATCGCCGGCACGGCGCTCGCCACCGCTGCCGCGCTGCTCGGCGGACTCGTGCACGCGGTCCCCGCCGCCGCGGACGAGCCCGGCGACAACCCGGCCAACCCCTACCAGCGCACCCTGCGCATCAGCCTGGGCGCCCAGGCCCGCCGCGGACCGTTGCCAGGCGGGACAGGCGGTGACTTCGGCGGCCCCGACCTCAAGGCGGCCGCAGCGGCCAAGCTCACCGGTACGGACGCCGGACCGCGCGCCTTCGTGACGCCGGACGCTCTGGGCGGCGAGTGAGGCCAGGCCGCCGTCCTCGACCAGGACGCGGGCATCGCCGCCCTGAACGCGTTCCGGGACCGTCAGACCCAACTGGACGACACCAACAAGCCGTACCGCTCGGTGAACTCCGCGAACGGCCGGGACTTCTGGGCCCCCGAGTTCGGCGCGGACATCGTCACCTTCACCCTTGGCGCGCAGCAGAAGCTGTACGGCAAGGCCAAGGACGACCCCGCCCCGCTCCCCGACCAGGCGTCTCTGGACCAGGCCAAGAAGGTGCTCGACACGAGCAACCTGGGCCACTCCTCGGCCAACGACGTCGCCACCTTCCTGCGCTTCGGCGGTTTCGCCACCAAGGCGCCCGAGCCGGACTCGCTGGAGTTCCGCACCGGGGTCGAGGCGCTGAAGCAGGCCTGGGCTGCCTGCGACAGCGACAACCCCATCGACCACTACCGGGTGCTGACCGGGGTCGTCACCGTGGCCTAAGCCGGCCGCGGTGACATGACTGAGGGCGCCCCCTGTCGCAGGGGGCGCCCTCGGCGTCGTACGAAGTCCCTTACCGGGGCGTCACTTGTTGATGCCGCCGATGTGGTGGACGCGGAGCATGTTGGTGGTGCCGGGGACGCCGGGGGGCGAGCCGGCCGTGATGATCACGGTGTCGCCGGGGTGGAAGCGCTTGATCTTCGCGATCTCCTGGTCGACCATGTCGACCATCTCGTCCGTGCTGTTGACGAACGGCACCACGTGCGACTCCACGCCCCAGCTGAGGGTGAGCTGGTTGCGGGTGTTCTCGTCGGTGGTGAAGGCGATGATCGGCTGCTGGGCGCGGTAGCGGGAGAGACGGCGGGCCGTGTCACCGGACTGCGTGAAGGCGACCAGGCCGCGGCCGCCGAGGAAGTCGGCGATCTCGCAGGCCGCACGGGCCACCGAGCCACCCTGCGTACGCGGCTTCTTGCCGGGGACGAGCGGCTGCAGGCCCTTGCTCAGCAGCTCCTGCTCGGCCGCCGCGACGATCTTCGACATCGTCTTGACGGTCTCGACCGGGTAGGCGCCGACCGAGGACTCCGCCGACAGCATGACCGCGTCGGCGCCGTCCAGGATCGCGTTGGCCACGTCGGAGGCCTCGGCGCGGGTCGGCCGGGAGTTGGTGATCATCGACTCCATCATCTGGGTCGCCACGATCACCGGCTTGGCGTTGCGCCGGCACAGTTCGATGAGCCGCTTCTGCACCATGGGGACCTTCTCGAGCGGGTACTCGACGGCCAGGTCGCCACGGGCCACCATGACGGCGTCGAACGCCATCACGACGCCCTCCATGTTCTCCACCGCCTGCGGCTTCTCCACCTTGGCGATGACGGGGACCCGGCGGCCCTCCTCGTCCATCACCTTGTGGACGTCGTCGACGTCCTTGGCGTCCCGCACGAAGGACAGCGCGACCATGTCACAGCCCATGCGCAGCGCGAACCGCAGGTCCTCGACGTCCTTCTCGGACAGCGCCGGCACGTTGACGGCCGCGCCGGGCAGGTTGATGCCCTTGTGGTCGGAGACGACACCGCCCTCGATGACGATCGTCTTCACCCGCGGGCCCTCGACGTCCAGGACCTTCAGCTCGACGTTGCCGTCGTTGATGAGGATCTGGTCGCCGCGCGAGACGTCGCCCGGCAGGCCCTTGTAGGTCGTACCGCAGATGGTCTTGTCGCCCGGGACGTCCTCGGTCGTGATGACGAACTCGTCACCGCGCTCGAGCTCCACCGGTCCCTCGGCGAAGGTCTCCAGGCGGATCTTCGGGCCCTGCAGGTCGGCGAGGACGCCGATGGCGCGCCCGGTCTCCTTGGCGGCGGCCCGGACGCGGTCGTACCGCCCCTGGTGCTCGGCGTGGGAGCCGTGGCTGAAGTTGAACCGGGCCACGTTCATACCCGCCTCGATCATGGCGACGAGCATCTCGTGGGTGTCGACCGCGGGGCCGAGAGTACAGACGATTTTCGAACGGCGCATGGGGCGATCCTATCGGTTTGTTTCGCTGCGGAATATTCCGTCTGGCGGAAGATACAAATGGGCGCCGATATGCTCAGCTGTTATTCACCGGCAGGGCCGGGGTTACTTCCGGGTTTACTTTCGACCAGCGCGTACGTCTGCTCGGCGATCTCCAGTTCCTCGTCCGTCGGCACCACGGCGACGGCCACCCGCGCACCCGCCGGGGATATCAGCCGCGGCCCGTCCGCCCGGACGGCGTTCGCCGCCGGGTCGACGGCCAGCCCCAGCGCGTCGAGCCCGGCCAGGGCGGCCTCCCGCACGGGTGCCGCGTTCTCCCCGACGCCCGCCGTGAACGTCACCGCGTCCACCCGGCCGAGCACCGCGTAGTAGGCGCCGATGTACTTCTTCAGACGGTGAATGTAGATGTCGAAGGCGAGCTTCGCCTGTTCGTCGCCCTCGTCGATCCGGCGCCGGATCTCCCGCATGTCGTTGTCACCGCACAGCCCGAACAGACCGCTCCCCTTGTTGAGAAGAGTGTCGATCTCGTCCATGGACATTCCGCCAACACGCGCCAAATGGAAAATGACGGCCGGGTCCAGATCGCCGGAACGGGTTCCCATCACGAGCCCCTCCAAAGGCGTCATCCCCATGGAGGTGTCCACGCACCGGCCGCCGCGGACCGCCGCGGCGGACGCCCCGTTGCCCAGGTGCAGCACGATCACGTTCACCTCTTCCGGTGACTTCCCCAGCAGCCGCGCGGTCTCCCGCGACACATAGGCGTGCGAGGTGCCGTGGAAGCCGTAGCGGCGGACCCGGTGCCGGTCGGCGATCTTCGGGTCGATGGCGTAGCGGGCCGCCGCCTCCGGCATGGTCGTGTGGAACGCCGTGTCGAAGACGGCGACCTGCGGCAGGTCCGGACGCAGCGCCTGCGCGGTGCGGATACCGGTCAGGTTGGCCGGGTTGTGCAGCGGGGCGACCGGGATCAGCCGCTCGATCTCGGTGAGCACCGCGTCGTCGATCACCGTCGGCTCGGTGAAGAACATCCCGCCGTGCACCACCCGGTGCCCGATCGCGGCCAGCTCCGGCGAGTCGAGCCCGAGCCCGTCCTTCGCCAGTTCCTCCGCCACCGCCTTCAGGGCGGCCTCGTGGTCCGCGATCGGCCCGTTCTGCTCCCGGCTCCCGCCACCGACCAGGCAGGTGTGCTTCAGCCGCGAGGTCTGCTCGCCGATCCGCTCGACCAGGCCCGTCGCCAGCCGGCCCCCACCGTGCATGTCCAGCAGCTGGTACTTCACCGACGAGGAGCCGGAGTTGAGGACGAGGACACGACTGGGGCTCACTGGGCTGCCTTCTCGCTCGGGTTCTGGGCCTGGATCGCCGTGATGGCGACGGTGTTGACGATGTCCTGGACGAGGGCACCCCGGGACAGGTCGTTGACGGGCTTGCGCAGCCCCTGGAGGACCGGTCCCACCGCGATCGCGCCGGCCGACCGCTGCACCGCCTTGTAGGTGTTGTTGCCGGTGTTCAGGTCCGGGAAGATCAGCACGCTCGCCTGCCCGGCGACCTCGGAGTCCGGCAGCTTGGTGGCGGCCACGGACGGCTCCACGGCCGCGTCGTACTGGATCGGGCCCTCGATCATCAGGTCGGGCCGCCGCGAGCGCGCCAGCTCGGTCGCCTCCCGCACCTTGTCGACGTCGGCGCCGGAACCCGAGGTACCCGTCGAGTACGACAGCATCGCGATCCGCGGCGCCACCCCGAACTGGGCCGCGGTGGCGGCCGACTGGATGGCGATGTCGGCCAGTTGCTCGGCGTTCGGGTCCGGGTTGACCGCGCAGTCGCCGTACACCAGCACCTTGTCGGCGAGGCACATGAAGAACACCGAGGACACGATCGACGACCCCGGCCGGGTCTTGATGATCTCGAACGCCGGCCGGATGGTCGCCGCCGTCGAGTGCACCGAACCCGACACCATGCCGTCGGCCAGCCCCTCCTGGACCATCAGGGTGCCGAAGTAGTTGACGTCGGAGACCACGTCGTACGCGAGCTCCACGGTCACGCCCTTGTGGGCGCGCAGCAGCGCGTACTGCTCGGCGAAGGAGTCCCGCAGTTCGGAGGTGGCCGGGTCGATCAGCTGGGCGTCGCCGAGGTCGATACCGAGGTCGGCGGCCTTCTTGCGGATCTGGTCGACCGGGCCGAGCAGGGTCAGGTCGCACACGCCCCGGCGCAGCAGCACCTCCGCCGCGTGCAGCACCCGTGGCTCGGTGCCCTCCGGCAGGACGACCCGCCGCCTGTCGGAGCGGGCCTGCTCCAGGAGCTTGTGCTCGAACATCATCGGGGTGAGGCGGCCGGTGCTCGGCGCCGAGACCCGCTTGTCGAGGCCGGCGGTGTCGACGTGCCGCTCGAACAGGCCGAGCGCCGTCTCCGCCTTGCGCGGGGTGGCCGCGTTCAGCTTGCCCTCCAGGGCGAACAGCTGCGCGGCGGTCGGGAAGCTGTTGCCGGGCACGGAGATCACCGGGGTCCCCGGGGCGAGCCGGGCGGCGAGGGTCAGGATCCCGTCGGTGGGCCGCTCGCCCAGGGTGAGCAGCACACCGGCTATCGGCGGGGTGCCGGCGCTGTGCGCGGCCAGCGCACCGACGACCAGGTCCGCGCGGTCGCCCGGGGTCACGACCAGGCAGCCCGGGGTCAGGGCGGGCAGGAAACTCGGCAGCATCGCCCCGCCGAACACGAAGTCCAGCGCGTCCCGGGCCAGCCCCGAGTCGTCGCCGAGCAGCACCTTCGCGTCGAGCGCCTGCGTGATCTGGGCGACCGTCGGCGCGGAGAGCGCGGGCTCGTCCGGCAGCACGTACACCGGCACCGGGAGCCGTCCGGTGATCCGCTCGGCTATCTCGTCGCGGTCCTCGCGGGCCACCCGGTTGGCGACCATCGCCAGCACGTCGCAGCCGAGGCCGTCGTACGCCCGGAACGCGTTGCGGGTCTCCGCGAGCACCGACTCCGCGTTCTGCCCGCGGCCGCCGACCACCGGGATCACCGAGGCGCCGAACTCGTTGGCCAGCCGGGCGTTGAGGGACAGCTCGTCGGGGAACTGGGTGTCGGCGTAGTCGGTGCCGAGGACCAGGACCACGTCGTAGTCACGGGCCACCAGGTGGAAGCGGTCCAGGAGCGTGGAGACCAGTTCGTCGACGCCCTGTTCGGCCTGGAGGGCGGACGCCTCGTGGTAGTCCATGCCGTACACCGTGGCCGGGTCCTGGGAGAGGCGGTACCGCGCACGCAGCAGCTCGAACAGCCGGTCGGGACCGTCGTGGACGAGGGGCCGGAACACCCCCACCCGGTCGACCTGCCGGGTCAGCAGCTCCATCACGCCCAGCTCGACGACCTGCCGGCCGTCGCCGCGGTCGATCCCGGTCACGTACACGCTGCGCGTCACGTGTGCACACTCCGTTCCCTGCGTATCAGCACAAAACTCGACACAAAACTCGGCATAAAAATCGCCCACCAAGGTGAGCAGATCCCTCTTGACAATACCCCCGGTGCCGGATAAGGCGCCCGTCAGGATTTCATCGCCCTGTATGCCATGAAACAATCGGATCGGCTCATCGGTCACGACAGCGAGCAGGAGACACACCACCATGCGTATCGGAGTTCTCACCGCAGGCGGCGACTGCCCCGGCCTGAACGCCGTCATCCGATCGGTGGTGCACCGCGCGGTCGCCCAGTACGACGACGAGGTCATCGGTTTCGAGGACGGTTTCCGGGGTCTGCTCGACAGCCACTACCGCCCCCTCGACCTGGACGACGTCGGCGGCATCCTGGCCCTCGGCGGCACGATCCTGGGCTCGTCGCGACTGGAGCGGGACCGGCTGCGCGAGGCGTGCGACCGGGCCACCGACATGGTGGCCGAGTTCGGCATCGACGCGCTGATCCCGATCGGCGGCGAGGGCACCCTGACGGCGGCACGCATGCTGTCCGACGCCGGTCTGCCCGTGGTGGGCGTCCCGAAGACCATCGACAACGACATCTCCTCCACCGACCGCACCTTCGGCTTCGACACCGCGGTGGGCGTCGCCACGGAGGCGATGGACCGGCTCAAGACCACCGCCGAGTCCCACCAGCGGGTGATGGTCGTCGAGGTGATGGGCCGGCACGCCGGCTGGATCGCCCTGGAGTCCGGGATGGCGGCGGGCGCGCACGGCATCTGCCTGCCCGAGCGGCCCTTCGACCCCGCCGACCTGGTGAAGATGGTCGAGGAGCGGTTCGCCCGCGGCAAGAAGTTCGCCGTGGTGTGCGTGGCGGAGGGCGCCCATCCCGCCGAGGGCACGATGGACTACGGCAAGGGCGCGATCGACCAGTACGGTCACGAGCGGTTCCAGGGCATCGGTACGGCACTGGCGTACGAGCTGGAGCGGCGGCTCGGCAAGGAGGCCAAGCCGGTCATCCTCGGGCACGTCCAGCGGGGCGGGACGCCCACGGCGTACGACCGGGTGCTCGCGACCCGGTTCGGGTGGCACGCGGTGGAGGCGGCGCACCGGGGGGAGTTCGGGAGGATGACCGCGTTGCGGGGGACCGACATCGTGATGGTGCCGCTCGCGGAGGCGGTGACCGAGTTGAAGACGGTGCCGAAGGACCGGATGGACGAGGCGGAGTCCGTTTTCTAGGGCGGGTTCGGTCAGGGGGGTTCAGGAGTCCCCTTCTCCGTCGCGGTCCAGAAGTGGGTGACGATCCGCGCCAGGAAGTCCTCGCCCAGCTGTCGGGCCTGCGCTGACACGGGTGAGTCGGCCCATGACAGCGTTGCCGTCATGCGGCCCTGGTACTCCTCGTGGAGTTCGCGCAGGGTGGTCTCGATCAGGTGTCTGTCCAGGGGGACCAGCTTGCTCACCTGGCGGACGTGCGCCTGCCAGCGGGTGGTGACCGCGCCGCGGAGCAGCTCGGCCAGCTTCTCCTCCTTCCCCGTGACGGTGACGAAGTCCGGCAGGGACAGGTGCAGGAGGTCGGCGAGGACCACGGACTGCCGCTCCGTGCCCCGCCAGTCCTCGGCCTCCTCCATCTCCAGGTAGGGGAGGAGGTCGAGACCGACGGCCATCGCCACGTCCTCCGGTGCGACGCCCCGGGCGATGCGGTGCTCCCGCAGCGTCCGCGGCCGGCCGATCAGGTCGCCCGGGGAGCACCACAACGCCCCGGCGAGGGCGGTGAGTTCGGGGCTGGTCGGGGTCACGGCCCCCTGTTCCCAGGCCCGCACGAGATCGGGCGTGGCGTACGGCATCCCGTACGACGCCCGCAGGTCGTGGGCCACGTGCTCGGGCCCCATGCCGAGCGCGGACCGCAGTCTGCGGGCGGCGGGGGCGTTGAAGGGGGGACCTGGCTGGTTCGGCAGAGCGGGGGGTCGGCGCACAGCCGACAAGGTAGGGGTGTGCGGCCGAACTGACTACGGTCCGTTCGGCCAGGAACACGGATGGTAGGAACGTACGGTTTCGATCGCATGATCGACCTGTTCGCCCCTTGACGGCGCCGCGCCGTGCTCGGCCCGCTACCGCCCCCGCGCCCACCGGTACACCAACTCCGGCCTCCCCACCTGCCCGTACAGCGGGCTCCGGCTCGCTCGGCCCGCCTCCACCA
The DNA here is from genome assembly GCF_040634175.1 of Streptomyces sp. NPDC007162. Lineage (NCBI taxonomy): Bacteria > Bacillati > Actinomycetota > Actinomycetes > Kitasatosporales > Streptomycetaceae > Streptomyces > Streptomyces sp. NPDC007162. The sequence goes on along the minus strand of NZ_JBEYFC010000143.1, from coordinate 9,377 downwards.
GGTGCTCCAGGTAGCGGCGGGCCGTGATCCGGGAGATCCCCACGCCCTCCGCCAGCGCCGCGGCCGTCAGGCCCTCCTCGGCCTCCCGCAACGCGACCGTCACCCGTTCCAGCGTCGGCGCGCTCAGCCCCTTGGGGAGCGCCGCGGGCGACGGGGCGCGCAGCGCCGCCAGGGCCCGGTCCACCTCGTCCTGCCCGCTCGCCTCGCCCGCCGCCCCCCGGAACTCCGAGTACCGGGTCAGCCGGTCCCGGAGCGTCGCGAAGGTGAACGGCTTCAGGACGTACTGGACGACACCCAGCGAGACGCCCTCGCGCACCACCGCCAGGTCCCGTGCCGACGTCACCGCTATGACGTCCGCCTGATGGCCCGCCGCCCGCAGCGAGCGGGCGAACTGCAGACCGTGCACGTCCGGCAGGTGCAGGTCGAGGAGCAGCAGGTCCACCGGGGTGCGGTCGAGGATCCGGCGCGCCTCCGCCCCGGTGTGCGCCTTGCCGACCGCCACGAACCCCGGCACCCGGCCCACGTACATCACATGCGCGTCCGCGGCCACCGGATCGTCCTCGACGACGAGCACCCGGATCGGGTCACCGGTCATCACGCCCCACCCCCGGACACCGGCCGTGCCGCCCGCAACGGCAGCCGTACCTCGAACACCGCGCCGCCCCCGGGGGCCTCCGTCACCGTCAGCGTCCCCTCCAGACGCCCGACCGCCTGCCGCACGAGCGCCAGGCCCAGCCCCCGGCCGCCGGGTCCCGCCGGCTTCGTCGTGAAACCGCGCTGGAAGACCAGCTCGGCGTGCGCGGGGTCCACCCCCGCCCCCGTGTCCGTCACCCTCATCACCAGCTCGGCGTCCTCCGCGTAGGCGGTCACTGTCACGCGCGCCCCCACCGACCCCTGGGCCGCGTCCACCGCGTTGTCGATCAGGTTGCCGAGGATGGTCACCAGATCGCGGGCCGACAGGCTCTCCGGTAGCAAACCGTCATCCAGCCGGCTCTCCTCCGAGACCACCAGCTCCACGCCCCGCTCGTTGGCCTGGGCGGTCTTGCCCAGCAGCAGCGCGGCGAGGACCGGTTCGCCGACCGCCGCCACCACCTGGTCGGTCAGCGCCTGCGCCAGTTCCAGCTCGGCCGTCGCGAAGTCCACCGCCTCCTCGGCCCGGCCCAGTTCGATCAGCGAGACGACCGTGTGCAGCCGGTTCGCCGCCTCGTGGGCCTGCGAGCGCAGCGCCTGTGTGAAGCCCCGCTCCGAGTCCAGCTCGCCCATCAGCGACTGGAGTTCCGTGACGTCCCGGAGGGTCACGACGGTGCCGCGGCGCTCGCCGCCCGACACCGGGGAGGTGTTCACCACGAGGACGCGGTCCGCCGTCAGGTGCACCTCGTCCATGCGCGGCTCGGAGGACAGCAGCGCGCCCGTGAGCGGGGCCGGCAGCCCGAGCTCGGCCACCGAGCTGCCCACGACCTCCCCTTCCGGGCCCACGCCCAGCAGTTCCCGGCCCCCGTCGTTGATCAGCGCCACCCGGTACTGGCCGTCCAGCATCAGCAGGCCCTCGCGCACCGCGTGCAGCGCCGCCTGGTGGTAGTCGTGCATGCGGCTCAGCTCCGCCGCGTTCATGCCGTGGGTGTGGCGGCGGAGCCGGGCGTTGACGACGTACGTCCCGACCGCGCCCAGCACCAGTGCCCCGGCCGCCACCCCGAGCAGCGCCGTCACCTGCTCCTGGACCCGCCGGCTGATCGCCTCCACCCGGATGCCGGCGCTCACCAGGCCGATCACCCGGCCGTTCTCCGTCACGGGCGTCACCGTGCGCACCGACGCGCCGAGCGTGCCCTTGTAGGTCTCGCTGTAGGTGCGGCCGTGCTGGGCCGCGTCGATGTGGCCGAGGTAACGCCTGCCGATCTGGCCGGGGTCGGGGTGGGTCCAGCGGATGCCGTCCGGGGTCATGATCGTGACGAAGTCGACCTCGGTGTCCCGCATGACCTGGAGGGCGTACGGCTGGAGCTGCGCGGAGGGGTCCGGCGTGTGGATCGCCGTACGCACCGACGGCGAGTCCGCCACCGACCGGGCCACCGCCGTCGCCTGCCGGGTCGCCGCCTCCTGCGCCTGGTGGCGGTCGCTGACGTAGCTGAACAGCGCGTATCCCGCGACCAGCACCGCTATCAGCACGGCCTGCATCGCGAAGAGCTGGCCGGCGAGGCTGCGGGGCCGGGGGACGGACGGGAAGCGCATGTCAGCAGTGTGCCCCTGGGATGAACCGAGAACTAAATGAACGGAAGGGTGACCGCCCTCACAGACCGGGAGATAGTCACGGCATCCCCCCGCAAGTCCGGACGTGAGCCGCACGCCGGTCGTACCGACGATGACGTCAAGGAGGCGAGCCGTGACGCCGACGCCTACGGCACCAGCCGCACCCGCCAGGAGAGACCGCACCCACTACCTCTACATCGCGGTGATCGTCGCCGTGGCGCTCGGTATCGCGGTGGGCCTGATCTGGCCCGACGCCGGAGTCGAGCTCAAGCCCCTCGGAACCGGCTTCGTCAACCTGATCAAGATGATGATCTCGCCGATCATCTTCTGCACGATCGTGCTCGGGATCGGATCCGTACGAAAGGCCGCCAAGGTCGGCGCCGTCGGCGGTATCGCCCTCGGCTACTTCCTGGTGATGTCCCTGGTCGCGCTGGCCATCGGCCTGGTCGTCGGCAACGTCCTGCACCCCGGCGACGGCCTGCACCTCACCGAGGCCCTCAAGGCCACCGGGCACAGCCAGGTCGACTCCGAGGCGCTCGGCCCCGTCGACTTCGTCCTGTCGATCATCCCGACGACCTTCGTGTCCGCCTTCACCGAGGGCCAGGTGCTGCAGACGCTGCTCATCGCGCTGCTCGCCGGGTTCGCGCTGCAGGCCATGGGCTCGGTCGGACAGCCGGTGCTGCGCGGTGTCGAGCACATTCAGCGGCTCGTCTTCCGCATCCTGGGCATGATCATGTGGGCCGCCCCGATCGGTGCCTTCGGCGCCATCGCGGCCGTCGTCGGCTCCGCCGGGATCGACGCCCTCAAGAGCCTCGCCGTGCTGATGCTCGGCTTCTACGTGACCTGTGTGCTCTTCGTCTTCATCGTGCTCGGCGCCCTGCTGCGGCTGGTCGCGGGACTGAACATCTTCACGCTGTTCAAGTACCTCGCCCGGGAGTTCCTGCTCATCCTGTCCACCTCCTCCTCCGAGTCCGCGCTGCCGCGGCTCATCGCGAAGATGGAGCACCTGGGTGTCAGCAAGGCCGTGGTCGGCATCACCGTCCCCACCGGCTACTCCTTCAACCTCGACGGCACCATGATCTACATGACCATGGCGTCCCTCTACATCGCCGACGCCCTCGGCACGCCGATGTCGCTCGGTGAGCAGATCCCGCTGCTGCTCTTCCTGCTGCTGGCCTCCAAGGGCGCGGCGGGCGTCAGCGGCGCCGGCCTCGCCACGCTGGCCGGCGGTCTGCAGTCGCACAAGCCCGCGCTGGTCGACGGCGTCGGACTGATCGTCGGCATCGACCGCTTCATGAGCGAGGCCCGTGCCCTGACGAACTTCGCGGGCAACTCCGTCGCCACCGTCCTGATCGGCACCTGGACCAAGGACATCGACAAGGCCCGGATGCAGCAGGTGCTCGCCGGTGAGCTGCCGTTCGACGAGAAGACGCTGCTGGACGAGGGCGGCGAGACCGGCACGCCCGAGCCGCCGGAGCTCCCCGAGCAGCGCGAGGAACTGGCCAAGGCCTGAGAGCTCCGACCGGACCACCGGGCGTCCGGCTCGGCCTGAACCCGGGCCGGCCGTCCGGTCACCGCTCTCCGGGCGGCTGGGACTCCCCCTGTTGCCCAGCCGCCCGGAGGCTTGACCACCCCTCGCTCCCGCTTGTCACCCGCATCCACTAACGTGCCGTTCCTGTTCAACGGGAACGGCACGCGGCATGTGGAGGCTCGGGGGATGAAGATCGACTGGGATCGGCGGCACTGTGCGCGCAAGGGGCATGTCACCTACGCACCGGACGACCCGCGGCTGCGGGTGCGGCTGCACGCCCAGACCGCGATCGGGGACGTGTGGCGGTGTCTGCGCTGCGGGGACTTCGTCCTCGGCGAGCCGCACGGCTCGGGGCCGGCCGCCGACGCCCCGCTCGTGCCGCGCGGGAAGGTGCTGCGGGACCTGTTCATCCTGCGCTTCCTGGCGGTCGAGCGGGCCGTGCGCGGGGTGTTCATCGTGCTGGTCGCGGTGGCGGTGTGGAGATTCTCCAACAGCCAGGACGCGGTGCGCCGGCTGTTCAACGAGTACCTGAACACCTTCCGGCCGGTCTTCCGGCACTTCCACTACGACCTCGACCATTCACCGGTCGTCGGCTCCATCCAGAAGGCCTTCGGTTACCGGCATTCCACCCTGCTGCTGGTGGCGGGACTGCTGCTGGCGTACGCGCTGATCGAACTCGTCGAGGCGGTCGGCCTGTGGTACGCCAAGCGCTGGGCCGAATACCTGACCGTGGTCGCCACCGCCGCGTTCCTGCCGCTGGAGGTCTGGGAACTCACCGAGAAGGTCAGCTATCTGAAGATCGCCACTCTGGTGCTGAACATCCTCGCCGTGCTCTACATCGCCCTCGCCAAGCGGCTGTTCGGGCTGCGCGGCGGGCGCCGGGCCTTCGACGAGGAACGGCACAGCGCCTCGCTGCTGGAGGTCGAGGAGTCCGCCGGGCTGCAGCCGACCTTGCCTTGACGCCGACGTCAACGCCTACGGTCGTACCCATGCGAATCGGCGAGCTGGCCGCACGGGCCGGGACCACCACGCGCACCCTGCGGTACTACGAGGCGCGCGGGCTGCTGCCCGCGCGGCGTTCCGGGAACGGTCACCGGACGTACGACGAGAGCGACCTGTTGTTGCTCAGGCAGATCCGGACGCTGCGGGACTTCGGGTTCGAGCTGGAGGAGACCCGGCCGTTCGTGGAGTGTCTGCGGGCCGGGCACCCGGAGGGCGACACGTGCCCCGCCTCGCTCGCGGTCTACCGGCGCAAGCTGGCGGAGCTGGACTCGCTGATCGGCGAGTTGCAGGCCGTGCGCGCGACGGTCGGGGCCCAGCTGGAGCGGGCCGAGCAGGCCCGGGCGGAGCTGGCCGCCGATGCGTTGGTTCCGGGGGGCCCGGAACCGGTGTGCGAGCTGGGAGGGACTTTCCCATGATCAAGGCGGCGGGTGTGGCCGAGGTGACGGACGCGGACTTCGCGGCGGAGGTGATCGGGTCCGAGGTGCCGGTGCTGGTGGAGTTCACCGCTGACTGGTGCCCGCCGTGCCGGCAGATGGGGCCGGTGCTCACGGCGCTGGCCGCGCAGGAGGGCGACCGGCTGAAGGTGGTCCAGCTGGACGTGGACACCAATCCGGAGACGACCAACGCCTACAAGGTGCTGTCGATGCCCACCTTCATTGTGTTCCGGGGCGGTGAGCCGGTGCGCTCGATGGTGGGCGCGCGGCCGAAGCGGCGGCTGGTCGAGGAGCTGGCCGACATACTGGGCTGAACTGCTCCGTGATACGAGGAATCCCCCGGGCAATTGCGCTCGGGGGATTTCTTTGCGTATATTCAAGAGTTCGTGACTTCATATCGACCGCAAAGTCGATCGGAGTGCGAAGAGGTTCAGTGGGCACAGTATATCCGGGCGGGAGCGGAATTGTCAAACACCGAATTTCCAGATGATGAATTGCGGCACGAGCAGGAATTCATCGACGGACTGTACGAACGGGTGGACGCGCTGCGCGGTGACACCGAGGGCTCGGTCGCGGACGCCCTCGCCCTCGGCGACAAGCCGATGCAGGCCCGCCTGGAGCGGGACATCCTGGTCGCCGAACGCTCCGGCCTGCTCGCCGCGCTGAACGCCGTCGACGGCTCCCTCTGCTTCGGCCGGATCGACCTGACCTCCGGTACCAAGCACCACATCGGCCGGATCGGGCTGCGCCTGGACGACGCCGAGCGCACCCCGGTCCTCGTCGACTGGCGGGCCGCGGTCGCCCGTCCCTTCTACCTGGCCACCGGCCACACCCCGATGGGCCTGCGCCGCCGCCGGCACATCGGCACCGACGGCCGCCGGGTCGTCTCCCTGCACGACGAGATCCTCGACCTCGGCGACCGTGAGCGCACCGGCCACGAGGACCCGTCCGGCGACGCCGTGCTGCTCGCCGCCCTCAACTCGGCCCGCACCGGCCGGATGAACGACATCGTGCAGACCATCCAGGCCGAGCAGGACGAGATCATCCGGGCGCCGCACCGGGGAGTGCTGGTGGTCGAGGGCGGCCCGGGGACCGGGAAGACCGCGGTCGCGCTGCACCGGGCCGCCTACCTCCTCTACGAACACCGGGAGCTGCTCGCCAAGCGGGCGGTCCTGATCGTCGGCCCGAACCCCGCCTTCCTCGGCTACATCGGCGAGGTGCTGCCCTCGCTCGGCGAGACCGGAGTGCTCCTCGCGACGGTCGGGGAGCTGTTCCCCGGTGTGAAGGCGACGGCCGCGGACACCCCGGCGGCCGCCGCGGTGAAGGGGCGCGCGGACATGGCCGACGTGCTGGCCGCCGTCGTACGCGACCGGCAGGCGCTGCCCGATCCGGTCATCACCGTCGAGCACGACCGCGAGGTGCTGATGCTCGACGACGGCCTGGTCAACATGGCCCGCGAGCGCACCCGGGCCGCCCGGCTCCCGCACAACGCGGCGCGCGAGTACTTCGAGGGTCACATCCTCAACACCCTCACCGAGCTGTACGCGGAACGGGTCGGCACCGACCCCTTCGACGGCAGCAGTCTCCTCGACGCCTCCGACATCACCCAGATCCGCGACGAACTCGCCGAGAACCCCGAGGTCTGGGCCGCCGTCGACCAGTTGTGGCCGCTGCTGACCCCGCGGCGCCTGGTCGCCGACTTCCTCGCCGAGCCGGAGAGGTACCTCGGCGCCGAGGACGCGGCCGCGGTCCGCCGCCCGGTCACCCGGGCCTGGACCGTCTCGGACGTTCCCCTCCTCGACGAGGCGGCCGAACTGCTGGGCGTCGACGAACGCGCCGCCCGCGCCCGTGCCGAACGCGAACGCGAGACGCAGATCGCCTACGCGCAGGGCGTCCTCGACGTCTCCTACGCCTCCCGCACCTACGAGTTCGACGACAAGGAGGACGACGACCCCGACGCCTCGGAGGTCCTCTCCGCGCACGACATCATCGACGCCGAGCGGTTCGCCGAACGCCAGGAGGAGGAGGACTTCCGCAGCGCGGCCGAGCGGGCGGCCGCCGACCGCACCTGGGCCTTCGGGCACATCATCGTCGACGAGGCCCAGGAGCTCTCCCCGATGGCCTGGCGCCTGCTCATGCGGCGCAGCCCGACCCGCTCCATGACCCTGGTCGGCGACCCGGCCCAGACCGCGGAGGCGGCGGGCGTCGGCTCCTGGTCCGAGATCCTCGAACCGTACGTGGCGGACCGCTGGGAGCACACCCGGCTCGGGGTCAACTACCGCACCCCGTCCGAGATCATGGACCTCGCGGCGGCCGTGGTCCGCGCCGAGCACGCGGACTTCGAACCGCCGAGCTCGGTCCGGTCGACGGGCGTACGGCCGTGGATCCGCCGGGCCGACGGCGACCTGCCCGAGGCCGTGGCCAAGGCGGTCGCCGAACTCACCCCGGCCGAGGGCCGGCTGGCCGTCGTCGCCCCGCGTGACCTGCACCGGGCGCTGGCCGCCCGGCTGGACGGCGTCACGGCGGGCGCCGAGCCGGATCTGACCCGCACGGTCGTCCTGCTCGACCCCCGCCAGGCCAAGGGCCTCGAGTTCGACTCGGTCCTGGTGGTGGAGCCGGGCCGCTACGGCACGAGCGACCTCTACGTCGCCCTGACCCGGGCCACCCAGCGGCTGGGCGTGCTGTACACGCACGGACTGCCGGAGGCACTGGCCACCGCGGTCACCGCGCCGTAGCGGGACTCCCGCTGGGCGACGGCGGCGGGTAGCTCGGGTGCAGCGCGGCGGGCAGGGGCGCGAGCGACGCGCACAGCGCGGTCGGGAAGGCCGGTTCCCTGCGCTGCACCGCCGCGCAACCCCCGGTCGAGGTCTCGAAGAACGGCCGCCAGCCGGAGCGCTCGGCGCGGAAGAAGTGGCGGTCGCTGAGGCGGGACGTGCAGGCGGAGTCCTCGGTGTCGTCGCCGCACGCCGGTCCGGTGCGCCAGGAGAAGTCCAGCACCAGCCAGGTGCCGTCGCAGTGGTCGGCGTCGGGGTAGGAGTGCATGGGCGCGTCGACGGCGATCAGCGCCTGGTCGTAGGAGGCCGCGGTGCAGCCGGTGGCCGGCGGATGGCAGCCGAGCTGCCCGCACAGCCGCAGCGCGGGCGGCTTCGCGCCGTCGGCGGTGAAGACCGTGTCGTAGTCGACCACCAGCTCGCGCTTGCCCAGCGGCTCGGGCAGCCGTACCCGTGCCGTGGCCGTCTTCTCCTTGGTGCACCCGGAACTCCGGTCACCATAGGGGGTGCTGTAGGTGATCTGCACATGCACGTCGCCCGGCACGGCGCCGTACTCGGCGTCGGTGTCCACCGCCTTGAGGTCCCGCACACACGGGCGTGCGCCGATGGGCACCTGGGCGTCGAGGCTCAGCGTGCGGTGGTCGGCGGCGAGCCGGGCGGCGGTGACCACCGAGGGCTTTACGTTGGTCCACGGTACCGGCCCGGTCTCCGTGGGGGTGGCCCCTCCGCCCTGTCCCGCCACCACTGTGCCGCAGCCGCCCAGTAACAGGACGGCGCCGGTGCACAGCAGGGCGGCCAATGATCTGCCAGGTCTCACGTGCCTCGAACTCCCCTTTTAGCACGACGTGTTGACCCGTCACTCTACGAGCTAGGCGGGTCGCAGCCACAGCGTCGACAGCGGGGGCAGGGTCAGGCGGATGCTGGTGGGCCGGCCGTGCGCCGGGTGGTGCTCGGGTTTCGCGGGGTCGGGGTTGGTGACTCCGCTGCCGCCGTAGGGGGCCGCGTCCGTGTTGAGGGTCTCGTGCCAGGCGGGGATCTCGTCAGGGACGCCGAGGCGGTAGTCGTGGCGGACCACGGGGGAGAAGTGGCAGACCGCGAGCAGCGGGGCGCCGTCCGCGTCGTACCTGAGGAACGCGAGGACGTTGTCCTCGGCCGCGTCGCCCGCGATCCACCGGAAACCGGTGGGGGAGGTGTCCCGCTGCCACAGCGCCGGGGTCGCCCGGTACACCGCGTTGAGGTCACGGACCAGGTCCCGCACGCCGCGGTGGTCGGCCTCGGCGCCGTACGCCGGGTCCAGCAGCCACCAGTCCGGGCCGCGGGCCTCCGACCACTCCGTGCCCTGCGCGAACTCCTGCCCCATGAACAGAAGTTGCTTGCCGGGGTGGGCCCACATGAAGC
>NZ_JBEYFC010000142.1:0-19328 GCF_040634175.1 Streptomyces sp. NPDC007162 | reverse complement strand
AAAAATTTACGTTCCCTTCATCTACTGCGTGCTGTCCGCGGTGCGGACGTTCCCGCCGAGCCCCCGGACGAGCGGATGGAGGCGGTGCCCGTCGATCACCGGCACATAGAAGTACGGGATGTCGAACCGCCGCACCTGGTCGGCCAGGTCGGGGTGGTTCGACACGACCATCTCGACCTTGACGTTCAGTTCCCCGTGCTGCTGACGCCACAGCAGGTCCAGCAGACAGTGATCGGTCTTGGAGGCGAAGATCGCCACCCGCTTACGCCTGCCCGCCTCCGAGAGCCGCCATTCCAGACCGAGCTTGTCACGTATCTCGCGGTCCAGGGCCCTCTCCAACTGGGGCCGCGCGGCGCCCAGTCCCGCGAGGCGGAAGACGGTGCGCTGGTAGAACCGTCCGCCGACCGGGTCTGTGGAGTGCTGGTCCAGGGAGACGATGTTCGCTCCGGCCTGGGCGAGTACGGAGGAGACGGCCGCGACGACGCCGGGCCGGTCCTCGCCCTGCACGATCAGCCGTCCTTCCTGCGTCTCCCGTCCGGTGGCGGTCTTCGGGGGAGCGGTCTGGGTACTTGTCACTGTCGCTTTCCTTTCACCATGAAGCGCCGGATGTCAGGCGGCCGCCACGCCGGAGGGAATGGAGCTGAGGTCCACGGCCTCGTTGCGGGGCAGATCGAGGTACGGGAACCGCTCGACGACGGCGCGTACCGGCTTGATGCGCCCGCCGTGGTCGCCCCACTGGACGACTACCTCGTTGCCGATCTCCGCCTGGTCCACGTCGATGGCGCAGTGGGAGAGCATCTGGCGGTAGTAGTAGGAGTACACGGCGAGGGAGGAGATGCCCACGACCTGACCGCCCTTGGTGACGAGGTCGGCGTGGCCGCCCGCCGGAGACTGTGGTGTGGTCGGGAACTCGAAGTGCTTGTACTCCTCGCCCGGCTCGAACTGCGAAGCGAAGACATCCAGGATGTCCTCCTTGTTCCACCGCAGCGTCACGGTCTTGCGGCGCCGAACGGCGGCTTCGGCCTCGATCGCCTCACGGCCGAAGAAGTCATGGTCGAACTTAGCCATCCAGCCCCAGTTCACCTCGTGCGGTGTGCGCAGGCGGGCTCGGTGGTCGGTGGGATCGGCGCTGCCTGTCAGCCCCGCTCCCTCGCGCAGCGGGGGAACCGTCGCACCGAACGCAGGGTCGGAGAGGAAACCGGCGTCGAAGTACGCCGAGGGCAGGAACGTACAGCCCTGTTGGGGGAAGCCGCCCTCGGTGTGGTTCACGACGTAGGTGCGCCAGCCCAGTCGCTTGATCCCAAGGCCCTGGCCCGCCTGGTAAACGGCGTCGAACACGGCGGGCCCGTTCTCGATGGGTCCGCGCAGTTCATAGGCGAGCGTGCCGGCCATGCCGATGCGGGACAGCTCGACGTCCACCTCCGTATCGACACCGGCGATGGCGACCTTCTTGCTCGCGAGAAAGGCGACATCACGCAGTTGCTCCCCGGTCAGCCGCTCCAGGACCTGCAGTGACGTGGGGCCGGCCACCTGGAAGACGAAGATGTCGCGTGTGCTGATCCGCACGTCGAGACCGAGGGACTGTGCCTTGTGGGCGGCCCACGGCACCGGCGAGGCAAGCTGCCGGAACGAGTCCTCGCTGTCGCGGACGGTCAGCGCATGGTTGGCGATGAGTCCGTTCTCGTCGGGCATCACCAGATGCTTGGACTTGCCGATCGACCATGTGTAGACGTTGTTGATGCTCACCCGGGAAAGAAGTTCCTGCGCGTCCGGGCCGCTGAAGGTCACCTCGGGCATGAAACTGAGATTCGAGGCGATATAACAGCCCGTTTTCCATGACAGCGAGGTCGACTTCCAGTCGTCCCCCTCCCAGACCGCGAGCGTCCCTCCGATGTTGAAGTACGTCGGTACATCCGGATAGGCCGGAACGTCTTTGACCGTCAACAGCCCGGGTCCACGTTCATCGCTCATTCCTCGCTCATTTCCTCGCCATTGATGGGGTTTTCAGGAGGGTATGTTCCGTTCGGGCCACCAGCTATCCGGTCCAGAAGCCCGCACATCCGCTTCGCGAAACAGGCCGCGTCCAGGTGTGACTTACAAGGAGCCTGTGCCGCTCACAGGAACATCGCGTAACGCGACATGTCGAGCCCGGTCAGACTGAGTGCGTACGCCTCACGGTTCAGGGGCCCGTTGTTGAGTCCGTGCCGGCTGGCGGTGCCGAAATCGCGCCAGAACCTCTGCAGCGGGTTCGACAGCGCGAAGCTCCTCGTGCCGTTGATGTCCAGGAGGAGATCGACGGCCGTTCGGAGATTGGTCGTCGCGATCGCCTGGTCGCTCTTGAGCCGTGCCCTTTCATCGAGGCTGAGCACACGGTCCTCCTGGGCCGCGCGATCCATGTCCTGCGCGCCGCGCAGCAGATGAAGCCGGCCGGTGTCGATGGCGGTCCGCGCCTCGGCGAGTGCCGAGCGCCACCCCGGCGACTCACGGGCGTCGTCGTAGTTCCAGTTCGAGATCGACCGGCCGCCGTTCATGACCTCGACGGTGATGTCCCAGACGGCTTCGGCCATTCCCAAGAGCGGGGCACCGAGGCCGAGGCACGCGATGGCGCTCACCGAAGACCGATACGCCGTCTCGTCGCTGTGCCAGCGGGGGAAGGTGCGGCCCAGGAACGTGTCGGCATCGATGGTCCAGTGTTTCGGGACGACCAGATCGTCAGCGATGAGAGTGTTGCTGCCCGTGCCGGCCATACCGGCGACGTACCAGCTGTCCTTGATCTCCATCTCCGCGATGGGCATGAGGGCCCACCGGATCTCCTGAGGCTTTCCCGCGTCGTCCAGTACCATGAAGCCGCTGATCGTCCACTGCGCTTGGTAACAGCCGGACGCGAAGGGCCACTTGCCGGTGATCCGGTATCCGTCCTTCGTCGGTACACCGGTCCCCCCGGCGCCGAACTGGCTGATGGAGACGGTGTGCGGGTCGTCGCCGTAGACCGCGTCCCGAGCATCGTCGGGAAGCAGCCCCATGGTCCAGGCGGTCATGTTGGCGATCATCGCGACCCACCCCGCCGATCCGTCGCCCCGGCAGAGCTCCGAAACGACCTCGATCAGGGTCTGTGCGTTGCCTCCGGAGCCGCCGGCCCGGCGAGGACCGCATGCCTGCAGCAGTCCTGCGGAACGCATGGCCAGGGCCGACTCGTCCACGAGCCGCCGGTCGCGCTCGGACTGCTCGCCGTTCTTGCGCAGCAACGGAATGAGCTCGTGCGCGGTTGCAACCAGCTGGGCACGCGTTTCTGCCTGCTCGGCAAGAGCGGACTGGATATTGGTATCGATGGTGGTCATGGGAGTCCTTCCTCGCTTGACGTCGTTGTCAGCGGCATTAGTAGGCATGGGCGACGAACAGTTCCTGTGCCGGGAATCGGGTCAGGATTTCGGTGCCGTAGTCGGTCACGACGACTTCCTCCTCGATCCGGGCCGCGGAGATGCCGTCGGATGCGGGGCAGTAGGTCTCCATCGCGAAGACCATGCCCGCCTTGAGTTCGACCGGGTCCTTCATGGAGTTCAGCCGCGAAATGATGGGTCGCTCGTGCAGGCCCAGACCCAGGCCGTGGGCGAACTGCAGGCCGAAGGCGGACAGTTCGTCATCGAAGCCGAAGTCCTGTGCTCGCGGCAGGACCGCCGCGACCTCGTCGCTGCCGACGCCCGGTTTGATGGCGTCCAGCGCGCTGTCCATCCACGCGCGGGCCTGCTGGTAGGCGTCGCGCTGGCTGGTGGTCGCCCAGCCGACCCCGAAGGTGCGGTAGTAGCAGGTCCGGTAGCCGTTGAACGAGTGGATGATGTCGAAGAAGGCCTGGTCGCCGGGGCGGATGATGCGATCGGTGAAGTTGTGCGGGTGCGGGTTGCAGCGCTCCCCGGAGATCGCGTTGATCGCCTCGACCTGGTCGGATCCGTACTCGTAGAGCCGCTTGTTGGCCAGAGCGACGATCTCGTTCTCCCGCGCTCCGGGCTTCAGAGCGCCGACGATGTCCTGGTAGACCCCGTCGACCATGGCGGCCGCCTGGTTGAGCAGCATGATCTCGTCGGGCGACTTGATCACGCGTGCGTCCAGCATGTGCTGCTGGGCGTCGGCGACCGAGATGCCCTGCCGTTGCAGCTCGAACAGGAAGGGCGGCTCCACGATGTCCACCCCGAGCGGGCTGTCGGCCAGGCCCGCCTCGGTGAGCAGCGACTTGATCTCCGCGACGGCGTCGACCATCAATCCCGCGCCCTCGGGGTCCACCGCCCCGCGAAAGCCCAGGAAGCCGGCACGGTAGTGGTCGTCCGGCACCCAGTCCGAGTACAGCTTGTGGTGGCGCACGGCGGAACCGAAATCCCACAGGATGGGATCACGTCCACGCATGAGAAGGGCGTAGCGGATCATCTTGTCGCCCAGCGCGCCGCCGATCCAGGTCTGGGTCGTGTAGCGGATGTTGTAGAAGTCGAAGAGCAGGAACGCGCCGCAGTCGCTGGCCTCCAGCGCGGCCTTCGCCCGGGAGAGCCGGTAACGGCGCAGCCGGTCGAAGTCGACCCGGTGCTCGTAGTCCACGCCGTTCTGCCCGGGGGCGCTCAGCGGGCGCACGTCCGGCGGCCGCTGGGAGGGGCGTTGGAAGGCCCGTTCGTCACGTCCGCTCACCGCTGCGTCTCCAGTCCGTCGTCGACCGGGACGTTCTCCGCCTCCAGGGAAATCCCCGCCCCCTTCGCGACGGTGAGGATGAGGGTGGCGAAGTCCAGCTCCGTGTTGCCGGCCCCGACCTCCTGGGCGACGATCTGGCGGGTGGCGGAGGCGAGGGGCATCGGGACCCCCAGCTCGTGCCCGGCGTCCAGGCCGAGGTCGAAGTCCTTCTGCAGCAGGACATTGGTGAAGGTGGTCGTGAAGTCCAGGTTGACCAGGGCCGGCGACTTGTAGCGAGTGAACGTCGAGCCCATCACCGAGTCGTTGAGGAAGGCCAGGAAGTCGGCGCGCCTGACCCCGCCCTTCTCGGCGAGCACCGTGATCTCCGCCAGGGACTGGGTCACCACGCCGAGGAACAGGTTGTGCGCGATCTTCACCAGCCTGGCGACCTCGCCCTCGCCGACGTAGGTGACCCCGCGGCCGTACTGAGCCAGCAGGTCCTTGACGGCCTCGAAGGCCTCCCGGGGACCGGACACCGCGGCGGTCAGCTTGTTCGCGGCGATGACCTTCGGATTCCCGCTCACCGGTGCGGCGAGCAGCGAGGTGCCGCGCTCGTCCGCCGCGGCCCGCAGCACCTCACTGGCCTGGGTGGACACCGTCGACGAGTCCACGATGATGCCCGGAGCCGCAGCGGGGTCGGTCAGCAGCCCGTTCTCACCGGTGGTCACCTGGGCGAGGTCGCTGGAGGTGGACACCATGACGAACACCACGTCGCGGTCGGACAGGTCCACCGGGCGGGGCACGAACTTGGCGCCCTGGTCCACGAGGGGCTGCGCCTTCGCCGCCGTACGGTTGTAGACCGTGACGTCATAGCCCGCCTTCAGCAGCCGCAGCACGAGCTGCGCGCCCATCCTGCCCGTTCCGATCCAGCCGACAGTGGGCTTCTCCGACATGCTCGCTCCTAGATGTGGGTGTGCTACTCGGGGAGCCGCACCTGAAAGTCGAGGCAGGCCTCCCGTCGCTCGCCCGTCCAGTCTTGGGATCCGGACCGGGCTCCGCGATCCATATGCCGACCGTGGCCATCCGAGTTGCGAAAACTCCGGAGAATCCCTGCTGGAATCCGCCTTTGACGGCGCTGGACACGGATCCGGCCGTGGCCGTGGCAACGCTTCGCAGCGAGGCGCGATACCGGCTCGGGCTGACACAAGGTTTGCTGGGTGTCCTGCGACACCTTCACCGTGTCGAGTCGAGTACGCGGCGTCGCGGGAGGAAACGACCCCACCCCAAAGAGGGAGCGCGACCGGCCGGGACGACGTCGCCTTTCGAGGGCCGGGAATCAGCCGGTGAGGCCGCTGCGGTAGGCATGGATGACGAGTTGGACGCGGTCTCGGGCGTCGAGTTTGGTCAGGAGCCGGGCGACGTGGGTCTTCACCGTGCCGGCGCCGATGTAGAGCCGTTCGGCGATCTCGGCGTTGGTGAGTCCTTGGGCGATGAGCAGGAGCACTTCGCGTTCGCGGGTGGTGACGGCCTCGGGAAGCCGCGGCCGGTGCTGACCGTGCGGTGGCTGTGCCTGCCGGTGGACGTATGCCTCGATGAGCCGTTTGGTGATGCGCGGTGCGAGCAGGGCCTCGCCCTGGGCGACGGTGCGGACGGCGGACAGCAGGTCGAGGGGCGGCGCGTCCTTCAGGAGGAAGCCGCTGGCCCCGGCGCGCAGTGCGCCGAAGACGTACTCGTCCAGGTCGAAGGTGGTGAGCATCAGGACGCGTGCGTGGCCGGCGGCGGTGATACGGCGGGTGGCTTCGATGCCGTCCATCTCGGGCATCCGGACGTCCCTCAGGACGACGTCGGGCCGGTGTTCGGCGGCTGCCGTGACGGCGTCCCGGCCCGTCGCGACACTGCCGATCGACGTGAGGTCCGGGGCGGTGTCCACGATTCCGGCCAGGCCGATGCGGATCAGCTGCTGATCGTCGGCGACCAGGACCCGTATGGTCACGGCCGTTCCCGTGCCGCGGTGGTGGGCTGTGGCCCGTCCAGGGGGATGCCGGCCCGTACCCGGAAGCCACCGGTCGCGGCCGGCCCCGTCTGCAGGGTGCCGCCGTAGAGGGCGAGGCGCTCACGCATCCCGGTCAGCCCGCGCCCGGTGTGGCCCGGGGCGGGACGGGTAGCGCCGTCGTCGATCACCGTGAGTGTCAGTTCGCCCGGCCCGTACGCGACGGTGACGTGCGCGGTGCTCGCGTCGGCGTGCTTGACCACGTTGGTCAGCGCCTCCTGGACGATCCGGTACGCGGCTGCCTCCACCCCTACGGGCAGGGGTCTGGTGTGTCCCGTGACCGCGAGGTCGATCCGCAGACCGGAGCGCCGGGTCCGCTCGGCGAGACGGTTCAGGTCGGCGAGTTTCGGGGCGGGGGCCAGGCCCGTGTCGTCCGCGTCGTGGGTGCCGTCGCGCAGTACGCCGAGCATGCGGCGCAGCTCGACGAGGGTCTCCCGGCCGGTGGTCTCGATCGCCTCCAGTGCGCCGCGCGCGTCCTGGGGACGGTCGTCGAGCACCAGGCGGCCGAAGCCTGCCTGGACGGAGATCACGCTCATCGCGTGGGCGATGCCGTCGTGCAGCTCGCGGGCGATCCGCAGCCGTTCGGCCGCCGCCTCCTGATCGGCGCGGTCGCGTTCCTGACGTACCAGCGCGTGCAGATACCGGCGCCGCTGCCCGACCGCGAAGCCCACCGCCCAGGCGACAGCGAAGAGCAGCGCGAAGGGCACCACGGCCCCGGCGTGCTCGAACCTGGGCAGACCGGTGGACACCGCCATCGCCAGGGCCGCGGCCAGCGCGATTCCCGCGGTGCGGGCCGGGCGCAGGGACGTGACGCAGAAGAGCGCGAAGGCGAGCGGCACCCCGCCCCAGAAGATCGCCTGCGCATGCCACGGCGCCAGGCCGCACACCGCCAACGACAGAACGACAAGGGCCTCCGGCCAATACGGCCGGAACGACTCCGGGACCGCACGTGTCTTCGGTTCCACGACCTGAGCGTATGCCCCTCCCGCTCCTGCCCACATCGTCCACGGGACCTATGCCGTACGGCAGACCCGGGCTCGGAAGAACCTGCCCGCGGGCAGACGAAGCGTCCTGCCCGTCCCGGCATCGTCATGGACGTGATTCGATGCGAGCACCTGACCAAACACTTCGGCCGCAAGGCCGCCGTCGACGACCTCACCTTCGAGGTCCGGCCGGCCCGTGTGACCGGCTTCCTCGGCCCCAACGGCGCGGGGAAGTCGACCACCATCCGGGCCGTTCTCGGCCTGGACACCCCGGACGCCGGCCGCGCCCTGGTGGACGGCGTGCCCTACCGCCAGGCCGAACAGCCGCTGCGCCGCGTAGGCGCGCTCCTCGACGCCGCGGCCGTCCACCGGGGCCGTACGGCACGGGCCCACCTGGCCGCGCTCGCGGCCACCAACCACATCCGGCGCACCCGGATCGAGGAGGTACTGGCCCTCACCGGCCTCACCGACGTCGCCCACCGCAGGATCGGCACCTACTCGCTCGGCATGAAGCAGCGTCTGGGCATCGCCGCCGCCCTGCTCGGCGACCCACCGGTACTCATCTTCGACGAACCGGCCAACGGCCTGGACCCGGAAGGCATCAGGTGGATCCGGAGCCTCATGCGGTCGCTGGCCACCGAAGGACGCACCGTCCTGGTCTCCAGTCACGTGATGAGCGAGATGGCCCTCACCGCCGACCACCTTCTCGTCATCGGACGAGGACGTCTGCTCGCCGACGTCCCGATCACCGACTTCGTCCCGGTCGGCGCCTCGCTGGAGGACGCCTACCTCAACCTCACCGAATCCGCCGTGGAATACCGCACCGAAGGGACGGGCCACTGATGCCCACCGCACTGACAGGCGCCATGGCCGCCGAGGTCATCAAACTGCGTTCCCTCCGCTCGACCTGGATCACCGCCCTCATCGCCGTGGCGTTCGGCCTGACGCTGAGCATCATGGACGTCGCACACCGTCGACGCCTGGCCGCACATGAGCAGGGCCGACCGGGACCAGTTCGATCCGGTGGGCGACTCGCTCTCCGGTTTCTCCTTCGCCGTCCTCGCCTTCGGCGTCCTCGGTGTGCTGGCCATCAGCAGTGAGTACACCACCGGACTGATCCGCTCGACGCTGACCGCGACACCGCGGCGCGCGCTCGCCTACACCGCCAAGACTCTCGTCATCGGCGGATTCGCCCTGCTGCTGGGTGAACTGACCGCGTTCACCAGCTACTTCATCGGGCAGACCGTCCTGGCCAAGCAACACCTGGACGTCGGCCTGGGCACACCGGGCGTGCTGCGCGCCGTGTCCTGTGCCGGGTTGTACCTGTTCGTCGTCACCGTCGTGGGCTACGGCCTCGGGGCCGTCATCCGGCACACCGCCGGAGCCATCGCCGCACTCTTCGCCCTGGTCTACCTCGGTTACGGCGCGGCCAAAGCCGTCGAAGGCTGGTCTTCCCTGCCCAGCAGGCTCATGCTCAGCAACGCCGCAGACACCCTCGGCCAGCTTCACCCACACTCCCTCCACCCGGAACGCACCCCCTCTCTCTCCTTCGCCCTCCTCGATCTCGCCCTCTACCTCGCGCTTGCCCTCGGGTGCGGGGCCTGGCGCTTCACTCGTGACGTCTCATAGACGCGCCGTCCGATCGGCAGCAGTCGTTTCCGTCCCCATGCCGGGCCACTACACGCGACATGTGCTGGTGGTTGTGGGGGGTACCGCTCGTCTTCGACTGATCGGCCGCGGTGTGGTCGCGGGTGGGCACGAGATTCCGTCCACGCTCAGTACGCTGGTCCTTGACCAGCCAGCCGCGCTCGGCCACCCGCCGGGCCTTGGCTCGCACTCTTCCCACGCCGGCGGCCGAGGTCTTACCACCCCATCGGGCGGCGATCTGACGGCAGTTCAACGGCCCTGTCCCCTCCGGCACCGACGCCTCCGGGGCGCACGATGATCCGCTGGTGGTGCGGGGCGAGGACGACCGGCTGAAGGCCCGGCCACCAATCGGGCACGACCGTTCCGGTGCCGGGGAGCCGGCTCCATCCGCCGGTGCCCAGCGGCTTTGTGGACCATTGTCCCAACCCATGCGGCGACGGTCATGCTGAGGAAGTCATCTCGGCCAGATCGATGACATGGGCCAGGTGCAGGGCCGTCCACAGAATGCCCTGCTGTTCCTTCACGCTACGCCCGAGCAGTTCCTCGGCGCGCTGGACGCGGTAGACGACGGTGTTCTTCACGACGTTCAACCGCGCCGCGGCGTTCCTGGGGCTGCAGTTGCACTCGAGGTAGACGCGGACGGTTTCGCGCAGCACCGCCTCGCGTGCCCCTCCCAACGGACCGAGTTCGTCCCGTACGAAGTTCGCCGCTCGTTCGGGGTCCGAGGTGAGCAACGCCGCGAGCCTTACGTCCTCGAAGAAGACGGTCCTGCCTGGCACGGGTCCCGGGGGTCCTGCGGGTCCTGCGGGCGCGAGGCGCGCGACCCGTGCGGCGGTCACCGCCTCGTCGTGGGTCGTGCGAAAGCCCTCCAGCCCTGCGGCCGGGCGGCCGACGGTGACGAGCAGGTCCGGAACCGTCGGTATCGAGCGGGGCATCGCCACGCTGGAATCGACGAACGCACCCCACGCCCAGACCTCGTGCTCGTCGGTGGGAATCGCGAGGTGTCCGACGGCGCCGATCTGGGTCAGCAGCTCCGTCGCCCTCCGGTCGAGGCGCTCCGGAGCGGTGTCCCCGCGTTCCGGCCGGCGCAGAACCAGGCCGATGTGGGTCCGGTTGGCGAGTTCGTAACGCAGCGTGTGGGTGGGGTCGACGTCCGGTACCTCGCCTCGCAGCAAGGTCCGCACGACCTCGCCCCGCACGCCCTCGACGCTTCCCAGCCACGCCTGTTCCTCGGTGGTGTACGCGGTGTTGCAGGCGAGTGCGAACGCGCTGACGTGCTCGACGAGGTAACGGGAGAGTTCGGACAGTCCCTGCATCTGCTTGTCCGCGGGTACGAGACGGCGGAACTGCTCGATCAGCGCATCGCCGAAAGCGGTGTGAGAGGCGTGGCCACGGGCGAGGACGAGATCCAGCGGTACACGCCGCCGCACGGCATTTTCGATCTGCCGCTCCATCTCCGGCGTGGCTGTGGTGGGCGTGGGAAATCCATGGGCGAGCACGACCAGGGCGCGCATGTTCACGGACTCGGTCGCCGGCTGCAGCCGGCGCGCGGCCTCCTTCCGCCGGGCTCCGCGCAGGTCGGGTTCCACGCCCAGCAGCGCGTGCTCCTGCGAGAGCTCCACCGCCCACAGAGCGGGCTCGAGTCCGATTGCGGCGACCGTCCGGTGCCAGGTCTCCGGCAGGCAGGTCGGCTCCAGATCCTCGAGCGGCGCCGTGGGGCGTAGGCGTCGCACCCAAGAGTCGGCCTCGGACATGCGCGTCCCCTTCGACACGAGCGCCCGAGCGGTCCGGGCGCATCGGCAGTACGGTACCCGTCACTCCCTCCAGGGGGACGTTCCCTTTTGTCCATGGAGCCAATACGGCGAGGCGGATTTTGCCGACGGGGGCAAGCGCCGTTCGGGCCTGCGGAAGTTGACTCGGTCTGTCGCTCCTCGCCGCTCAGGCGTGGCACGGGACCAGGGACGAAGGGAAACGACGATGCCGTCACGCGAGACCACTGCGCTGGTGGGTGACCTGCAGGCCCCAGAACCGGACCTGACTCCGGAGGAGGTCATCACCCGGGCAATCGCCATGCGCCCCATGCTCCGGCAGAACCGGGTCAAGGCCGCGGAAGAGGGCTCCTACTCCGCCGAGATCCACGAGGCCTTCGACAAAGCGGGCTTCTATCGCCTGGTGCAGCCGCAGAAATACGGCGGCTACGAATTCGGTCTGGAGACCCAGTACAGGGTCATGGTCGAGATCTCGCGTGGTGACCCCGGCATCGGCTGGTGCCTGACGCTGGGCACGGCTCACACCATCCCGCTCGTCGCGCACTTCCCGGAGCACGTCGTGCGCGAGGCTTTCGGCGCGAACGGCCTGTTCATCTCCTCGCACTCAGCCAGCCCCCGGGGCGTGGCCAAGCAGGCCGACGGCGGTTACATCGTCTCCGGCCAGTGGACGTACTCGTCGGGTGTCGCGCACTCGACACACGCGATGGTGACCGCCATCACCCAGTCCGAGGGCGGAGAGCCCATGCCCATCGTGGCGCTGCTGCCCCGGCAGGACTACGCGATCCAGGACGACTGGAACTCCAGTTTCACGATGGCACTCGGGGCGAGCGGGTCGCAGACGGTCGTGGTCGACGACGTGTTCGTCCCCTACGAGCGCACCGTTCCCTTCGACTGGCAGTCCACGAACTTTCCCGACGGCACGATCGGTCTCCGCTCCACCGGTAATCCCCTGTACCTCGGTCACATCGGGCCGCTGTACGCGGGCACCCTCGCCTGTATCCAGGTGGGCGCGGCGCGCGCTGCTCTCGACGAGTTCGAGCAGACGATCCTGACCAAGAAGCGGATCTTCCCTCCGCAGATCGAACGGTACAAGCACCCCGACTCGCAACTGGTGTACGGAGAGGCCCGGTCGACGATCGACGCCGCGGAGGCCGTCGTCTACTCGGCCGCGAGGGACTATCAGGCCCTCGGCGAACGCTGGACCAGCGGTGACATCCCTGCACTCGAGGAGTGGCTCGCGCTCGGCACCATGCTGTACACCGCGATCCGGCTGTCCCACGAGGCGACGGAACTCCTGTTCCGCTCCGTCGGCTCCTCCGTGACCCGGAAGGGCGTGCCCCTGCAGGACTACTTCCTCGCCACCCAGATGCAGAAGACGCAGGCAGAGGAGAACAAGCCCTTCTTCTACACATCGCTGGCGAAGGCCCGCTTCGGCCTGGAGCCGTAGCCAGGGCCCTCTTGCTGTCGTGCGGTGCCTTTGTTGCGCGAATCGGAGATTGTCCGACCGAAGCCGGATAGAGACACTCGTTGGGCCGATCGTAACCTCAGCGCCATCTGACAACGACGACAGATTGGCGGAACGGCGATGAGTGCAGGCGATGGCCGAAGCAACCCTGCCGTACGCGACGTGCCGGTGTATCCGGACATCCGCACGTACGCCGAAGTCCTCGGGGAACTGCACATCTGGGAGGGCGACGGCTGGAAAGCCGAGTCGATGTCGTGGAAGACCGGCGCGTACATCGCATCGAACCTCAGTGCCATGCCCGAGATCACCTTCGCGGGACCCGACGCCCAGGAACTGCTCTCCCGGGTCAGCATCAACAACGTCCACAAGTGGTTGATAGGAAAGTCCAAGCATCTCGTGATGCCGGACCAGCACGGCTTCATCGCGAACCACGGACTCGTGGTCCGGGACGCGGAGGACTCGTTCCGGCAGATGGCGTCCGGTTCGTGGCCGGCCTACCAGGCCAAGGCACTGGGGCTCGATGTGAACATCTCGTTCCGCGAGGTCTTCATCTACCAGGTCGCGGGCCCCGCGTCGCTCCAGATTCTGGAACGCGTCATCGGGCGGGACCTGAGGGATCTCGCCTTCCTCGGGATCACGATCGTCCAGATCCCGGGCATCGACGCCTCGGTGGAGATAGAACTCTCCCGCATCGGCATGGCGCAGACGCTCGCGTACGAGCTGCGTGGCCCGCTGGAGCACGGACCGGCGGTCTATGACGTCGTCTACCGTGCCGGCAAGGAGTTCGGCATCAAGCGCCTGGGGTGGCGCACCTACGTGGTCAATCACACCGAGGGCGGCTTCCCGCAGATGGGATGCACCTTCTTCCCGTCGTCGAACGGCGACCCCGGCTTCGCAGCGGATTCCGAGTACGGCGCCGCGGCCGACGAACCCATGGACCCCTCGGTCGCCGCCGGCCTGTTCACAGGGAGCATCGCACCGACCGATGTCCTCGCGCGCCTCCGGACTCCGCAAGAGGTCAACTGGGGGTGGATGGCGCACTTCGACCACGACTTCATCGGCCGGGACGCCGTCCTCGCCGCGTCGCAGAACCCGACGCGCAAGACGGTGACGCTCGCGTGGAACCCGGAGGACGTGGTCGACGTGTTCGCCTCGCAGTTCCAACCGGGCAGCGAATACCGCAACTTCGAGTTCCCGACGACGCCCGCCTCCCCGGCGGGCGGCCACGCCGACCTGGTCACCGTCGACGGTGAGGCCGTGGGCATATCCTCCGTCGCCGTGTACTCGTACTACTACCGCCGCATGATCTCGCAGTGCACGATCGACATCGCGCACGGCGAGATTGGCACCGAGGTCGAGGTGCACTGGGGCAACCACGGGGAGCGCATCAAGCGGATCCGCGCGACGGTGGAGCGCTTCCCCTACCTCGACCTGCCCAGCAACCGCGACTACGACCTGAGCACTGTCGCCTCCGGCGTCGCGAGCGCCGCTCACTGATCCGCGCGTGCTCGACGGATCCGGCGGCACCGGGTCAGGTGCGGTCGCCGCCGGATCGCACGCTGCGCCTCGCCATCGCTGACCGCGCAGCGACAGACGGCGGGAGAGCCAGAGCATCGCGCTCTGGCTCTCCCGCCGTTCTCACCGCCGACTGCTACAAGGCGGCCTCGGGATGGAGTTCCGCAGTAGCCTCGACGATCTCCTCCCAGCTGGCGTCGTTCAGTTCGATCGCATGCCCGTCCGGGTCCCGGACGTAGGTGAAGGTCGCCGAGAGGCTGCCGAAGTGGCCGGCGTTGGCAGGGGGCTCGAACCCCGCCGCCTCGAGGCGGGCGACCGTCTCGGCGTAGTCGTCGACCTGGATGGCGAAGTGCATGAACCCGCTCTCCGGCTGCGGGCGGCTGAAGGTGTCGTTCGGCGACGGGATGAACTGGATCAACTCAAGGCCGAAGCCGTCCGGCAACTCGAGGTACTGCATGATGTACTCGGTATCGGTCAGGTTGAAGAGATGTTCCGTGAACTTCTTGTCGGTCACGTAGGGACGCAGGGCCTTCTTCGCACCCAGCGCCTGGTAAAAGGCGACCGAGCGCTCGGCGTCCGAGACGCGGATGGTCAGATGCTGAGCCCGGCTGGTCATCGCGTCCCCCTCCCACAGAGCGGTGACGCAGTCGCCGAGCGCGACCTGCTGAGGGTGAATGGCATTCGATCGACGTCATGACGAAACCCTTCGCTGCGTTGTCGTAGACGTTGCCCGCCGAGTTTCCCGTGGTCTCGGCCCGGTGCGCTTGCCTCGTCGACCCAATCGAGCGCGATGTTCTTGGCTCGTCGGTGCAAAGCCGGTGGCAGCCTCGCTGCCGGCCCGCCGCGGGGAGGTTCGCACCGCCCACCGCTTCGCCGCGGCATCAAAGCTTGTTTCGCGCGGCGGATATTCAGTGGTCGCGAGCGGATAGCGGCTCGTCATTCAGGTACTCATAGTTGATCCGAGCCCAGTCGAGGTCGATGGGGCTTTCTTCTGCGATGACGTGTTGCAGCCTCTCCGGCCACGGAAGTCAATCCGACTCGTCGACGCGAAAGGAAAAGGAATGGCCAGCCTCATGACAGACATGAATTCCATACGGCGTACCGTCGTACCGATCACGGACGAGGAGGCCGCCGACTCGGTCTCGGCCGAGTCCTTCAAATCGGCGTTCCGGCTGCATCCGTCGGGGGTGGCGGTCGTCACCGCGGACCCGGGTGACGGCCCTGTCGCCATGACCGTGAGCTCGCTTTCGTCGGTCAGCACGGAACCGCCCCTGCTCGTGTTCTCGGTGTCGGTGATCTCGTCGAGCAGCCCGGCTTTCGAACGTGCCGAGAGCGTAGTGGTCCACATGGTGGGCACCAATCAGCTCTGGCTGGCCCGGCTCGGCGCCACGAGCGGCATCGACCGCTTCGCCGACACGTCCGCCTGGACGCGCCTACCGACTGGTGAGCCTGTTTTCCCCGCCGCCTACGCCTGGCTGCGCGGCAACATCGTGCAGCGTATAGAGGCGGGAAACTCCGTTCTTTGTGTCGTGCACGTCATAGAGACTTCCGGTTCGTCTGCCGGGCAGGAGACCGGCGGGGACGGCGCGAATCCCCTCGTCTATCACGCACGTACCTGGCACCACCTCGGCGACCACTCGAAGATCTGATATCTGCCCCTGTATAACGCCGCCTCGCCGGTCGAAAAAGGACCGGCCGGAAAAGCCGGAAACGGCCAAGGAATGACAGAATGCCTCAACGACGAGCACTCAAAACCGGGGTGCCCTGGACACAGCTGACGACGACGCGGGACGACTGGAGGAACGCCGACCCGAAGCTGCTGACCGGCATGCTGGTGCAGCTGCACCTCATCCGCGCGTTCGAGGAGACGGTGCTGGAACTCGCGGGTGAGAACCTCGTGCACGGTCCCGCCCACTCGAGCATCGGCCAGGAGGGCGGCGCGGTCGGATCCATCATCGGACTGCGCTCGAGCGACGGCGTCACCGGGTCCCATCGTGGCCATCACCAGTTCCTCGCGAAGGCACTCGGGCATGTTGCCCCCGAGGGGCTGAGCCTCGACGAGCCCGTACCGGCCGGGGTGCGGCATGTGCTCCGGCGCACGCTGGCTGAGATCCTCGGCCTCGCACAGGGGTATTCCGGCGGCCGCGGCGGCTCGATGCACCTGCAGTGGCTGGAGGCCGGCGCTCTCGGCACGAACGCGATCGTCGGCGGTGGCGTCCCGTTCGCCGCCGGCAACGCCTGGGCGCAGAGGCACGCGGGAACCGACGACGCGACGATCGCCTACTTCGGTGACGGCTCTGGCCAGATCGGCTCGGTGCTCGAAAGCCTCAACCTCGCAGCGGCGTGGAAACTGCCCGTCGCCTTCTTCATCGAGAACAACCTGTACGCCGTCTCCACCAACGTCGCGGAGATCGCGGCCGACCCGCGGCTCTCCGTGCGCGGCCAGGGCTTCGGCATCCCGTCGTGGAAGGTCGACGGCATGGACCCCCTGGCGGTCCACCTCGCGACGCAGGAGGCGGTCGCTCGGATGCGGGCCGGTGACGGGCCCGCGGTGATCGAGGCCGACGTCTACCGCTTCTTCCACCAGAACGGTTCCTATCCCGGCAGCGCCTTCGGCTACCGGACGAAGCAGGAGGAGAGCGAGTGGCGTGAGCGTGACCCCCTCATACGTGTAGCAACAGAGCTGAAGAACCTGCGGCTGCTCGACGACGAGGGCGAGCGGGCGCTGCGCGAGGCCGCCCAGGCGGCGATGCGGGAAGCGGCTCAGGCTCTCGTCGAGGAGGATCCACAGGAACCCGGCACCCGCCGGATCAAGCCGGACCTGTGGCCCGACCCCGGGTTCGTGGACGTGGGCATCCGCGGTGACGCGAGCGAGCTGGACGCCCTGAAGGCGCTCGAACCTGCCTCCTACGGTGGCGACTGGCGCGACACCCGCTTCGTCGACGCTGTGGCAGCCGTGATGGACCGCCGCATGGAGCAGGACCCACGCGTCATCGTGCTCGGCGAGGATGTCCACCGCCTGGGCGGCGGGACCAACGGCGCCACGAAGGGCCTGGTGAAGAAGTTCGGTCCGCACCGCGTCCTCGGCACCCCCATCAGCGAGAACGCCTTCACGGGGCTGGGTGGCGGCATCGCCCTCGACGGCCGCTTCCGGCCCGTCGTCGAGTTCATGTACCCCGACTTCCTGTGGGTCGCCGCCGACCAGGTGTTCAACCAGATCGGCAAGGCCCGCCACATGTTCGGCGGAACCAACCCGATGCCGTTCGTGCTGCGCACGAAGGTGGCGATGGGCTCGGGCTACGGCTCGCAGCACCTGATGGATCCCGCAGGCGTCTTCGCGACGGCGCCCGGCTGGCGCATCGTCGCCCCGTCGAACGCGGCGGACTACGTCGGGCTCATGAACGCGGCGCTCGCGCTGGAGGACCCGGTGCTCGTCATCGAGCACATCGATCTGTACGGCCTGGACGACCGCGTGCCTGAAGGCGACCTCGACTACGTCATCCCGCCCGGCACCGCCGTGGTGCGGCGCGAGGGCAGCGAGGTGACGGTGCTGTCGTACCTGTCGATGGTGCAGCGCTGCCTGGAGGCGATCGAGCAGTCCGGCGTCGATGCCGAGCTCGTCGATCTGCGGTGGCTCGACCAGGCTTCGATCGACTGGGACACCATCGGCGAGAGCATCCGCAAGACCAACGCCGTGCTGATCGTCGAACAGGGTGCGCGTGGCACCTCCTACGGCGGCTGGCTCGCGGACGAGATCCAGCGGCGCTACTTCGACTGGTTGGACCACCCGGTCGCCCGGGTGACCGGCGGCGAGGCGAGTCCG
Organism: Streptomyces sp. NPDC007162; assembly: GCF_040634175.1. Classification (NCBI taxonomy): domain Bacteria; kingdom Bacillati; phylum Actinomycetota; class Actinomycetes; order Kitasatosporales; family Streptomycetaceae; genus Streptomyces; species Streptomyces sp. NPDC007162. The sequence continues at coordinate 1,429 of NZ_JBEYFC010000142.1, read as the reverse complement.
AGCATCTCCAAGGTGCTGGAGCGGGCCGCCATCGCCGCTACCGAGGAGGTCGTCTCCGGTCTGCTCGCGGTCCGTGCCGCGTTGGGAGGCCAGTGATGGCTCATGTCGTACGGATGCCGTCGGTGGTGGCCAACGCGACCGAGGCGATCGTCGCGCAGTGGCTGGTCGCGGTCGGCACACATGTCTCGCTCGGCGATCCGATCGCCGAGATCGAGACCGAGAAGGCCCTGGTCGAGTACGCGGCCGAGGTGGCGGGAACTGTCGGCCAGCTGCTCGCCGAGCCCGGCGCGACCGTGGCCGTCGGCACGCCGATCGCGGTCGTGCTGGAAGCAGGCGAGGACGCCGCGTCCGTCACGCTCGACGAGCCGGATCCCACCCCGACGCGGCCCGAGCCTGCTCCCCATCCACAGGCCGCTCCGAAGGCCACGCCCACCCCGGCCGTGTCTGCCGCCCCTGCGCCGACACCAAAAGCCGGCGCGTCACAGCCCGGCGGTCGTCTGTTCACGACACCGATCGTGCGCAAGCTCGCCGCGGAACGCGGCATCGATCTCACGCTCGTGCGTGGTACGGGACCGCACGGTCGCATCGTCCGTCGCGACCTGGACGCCTACACCGCGGCCGTCGAGTCTGTGTCACCACCGCCTGCCTCCGTCCAGGCAGCGCCCCTTGCCACAGGGCACACCGATGTCCCGCTGAGCGGCATGCGCAGGGCGATCGCGCGGAGGCTGACCGAGAGCAAGACGACGGTCCCGCACTTCTACGTCACGGCCCACGTCCGCGTCGACCAGCTGCTCGCGCTGCGCCAGGAGGCCAATGCGCTGGCCTCGCGAAAGATCTCGGTCAACGACATCGTCGTGAAGGCCGTGGGCGCGGCCCTCGTCGACGTGCCGGCCGCCAACGCGGTCTGGAGCGGCGACGCCATCCGGCGCTTCGACGGCGTCGACGTGGCGGTCGCGGTCGCGGTGCCGGACGGTCTGCTCACACCCGTCGTACGCGGCGTGCACACGCTCACGGTCAGCGAACTGAGCGCGCGGCTCGCCGATCTCGCGGAACGTGCCCGGACCGGGCGTCTGCACCAGCACGAGTTGGAGGGCGGGAGCTTCTCGGTGTCGAACCTCGGGATGTACGGAGTGGACGAGTTCTCCGCGATCCTGAACCCGCCACAGGCCGGCATCCTCGCCGTCGCCGCGGCGAAGCGGCAGCCGGTGGTGGAGAAGGACGGACAGCTGGGCGTCGGCTCGGTGATGACGGTGACGCTCTCGGCCGACCACCGCGTCATCGACGGCGCCGTGGCCGCGGAGTGGATGGCAGCGCTCGTACGACGGCTGGAGAACCCGCTCTCGTCGGGCGGGGCTGGTTCGGATCCCGCCGGCGTTGGGAGGCGCGGGCTGTGAAGTCGGCGCTGCGCAGGGCCCGCTGGACGTTTCCC
>NZ_JBEYFC010000141.1:0-19459 GCF_040634175.1 Streptomyces sp. NPDC007162 | reverse complement strand
CCGCCTCGACGATCCCCGGCGTGCCGACCCCGACGGCGCGCAGCGAACTGCGCGGCACCCCGGCCCGGCGCAGCAACTCCGCAACGGCGGTGCGCGCCTGGGCGTCCAGACTCAGCGCGTGTTCCTGGAACCGCAGGGCCCGCTGGATGTCACCGGCACCCGCGAACTGGTCGACCAGCAGGTTGAGGTCGCGCTGGGAGAGCCCACCTTCGTCCAGGGCCTGCGTCATGGCGTCGTCCAGGCGGATCGTGACCTGGGTCGCCTCCTCGTTCGCCTTGGCCAGCGCGGTCTCCGCGGCCGGCCGCTGCTTGGCGGTCGCGTTGGCGAGGTTGCTCTCGGCCTGGTGCACGCCGCGTTGGGCTTCGGCGTGGTCGCCGAGGATGTCGGCCAGCCGCTGCCGAGGCGTCACGGAGGTGGCCGCCTGCGTCTCGCTGTGGAGGGTCGGAGCGGAGTGGGCGAGCGGGGGAGTGGCGTCGTCGGCGGGCAGGGCCGTGCCGCCGAGCGCGCGGGGCCGCTCCTTCAGACTGAGCTGTCGCAGGGCGGAGAGGTCGGCCTCCATCCGCACCGGGTTGACGTCGAGTTCGGACAGCCTGCTGCGGGTGGCGTCGAACTGCTGCCGGGCGGCGTCGACCTTCCCACGGGCGTTGATCTCGGCGGCCGTGGGGCCGTTGGAGCTGCCCGCGTGGCCGTTGTGCGGCAGCAGGTCCTCGGCCCGGCCGAGGTCGTACCGCGCCTGGACGTAGTCCCGCCACGCGTCGCGACGGGCCTGCCGCAGCGGATCGTCCGCGTGGCCGAACAGCGCGTCGACGCGCTGCCCGTCCCGGAACCAGGCCTCCTCGATCTGGGCCGGCGTGAGCCGCGTCCCCCGCCCCGGCAGCTCCTGGCCGCCACCGGCACGCGGGGCGTCCGGACGCGGTGCGGGCGTGGTGTCGGGGATCCCGTGCGCCGTGCCCGGTACGGCCGTCTCCGTGCCGGAGCCGGTGCGGGCGGTTCCCGGCAGGGCCGTCTCCGTGCCGGACGTGCCCCGGGTCGGGCTCGGGACGGTCGTGTCCGTGTGGGTGGTGGGGTGGGCCGGGCTCGGCAGTTCCCTGCCCCAGGACGCGGGCGTCGGCAGGGAGCTGAGCAGTTCGTTGTTGTGCAGGACGTGGCCGCGCAGGTCGGCGGCGAGGTCGTTGAAGCCGGTGCCGCTCCACTCCCTGCTGAAGGCGCGGTCGCCGCCGGTGATCGAGACGGAGACCGCGTTGTCGTCCACCTTGTGGGTGACGGTGATGGTCATCTCGTCCGCGTAGCCGGGCCGGCCGACGGTGAACGTCTTCACGTGCGGGCCGTCGCCGCCCTCCCGTACGACCGCGTCTGCGAGGCCTTCCCAGCGGCGCACCGCGTCCTGTCCGAAGGCGCGGCCGAAGTCCTCGAACGCCTCGCCCGACGCCAGCCCGTCCCACTTCTGCTCGATGAGCTTCGCGAGCTGGTCGTCCGGGATCTGTTCGGCGCGCACCGGAATGACCGTGATGCCGTCCTCGACCCGCGCCGGTCCGGTCCGCACCAGTTCGGTCGGCGAAAGGGTGACCTCCCACTGGTCCTGGTTGAGCGCGAGGGCGTCGTCGGCGGCCTTGGTGTAGCCGGGCGGGTAGGCCATGGCCAGCTTGCCGTGGTCGGCGGGTACGTCGATCTCGAAGACGACGCGGTTGCTGTTGACGCCGTTCTTCGCCCACTCCGCCTGGAAGGCGCGGTTGTTGGAGGTCGATGCGGGCAGCCGCTCCACGAACGCGTCGGCCTGCGCGGCCCGCGGGTCCATGGACACGCCCCGCCATACGGTCATCCGCTGGTTGGGGCCCTCGAACATCAGGTCCCCGGCGACCTTGTTGAACTGCTTGACCTTGCCGACCAGGCCCGGGTTCGCCTCCAGGGCGCTCGGGTTGACGAAGCCGCCGTATCCCTTCTTCGAGGTGAAGGCGCCGCCGATGACGCCCTGCATGAACAGCTTGACCTCGTTGTCGGCCGCGGCCTTGCCCATGTGACCGCGGGCGGCGGCCTCCCAGCTGTCCGCGGCCGCCCCGGTGAGCTCGGCCGGGCGCGCCGGCAGGGGGACCGCCGAAGTGGTGGAGTGCAGCAGCTCGCCGGTGGCGCGGCTGTACACGTGGTTGCCGGTGCCCGAGGCGACGACGATCTCGTGCTCGCCGTTCAGCTTCGCCGGCCAGGTGCCCGCGCCGTCCTGCACGGAGCCGACCGACTTGCCCGCGACCTTGACGCTCACACCGCCGAACGGGCCGTCGCCGAACCGTACGGTCTCCTCGGCGAGCCGGATGCCGCCCAGCCGCTTGAAGGTCCAGCTGTGCACGACGGTGCCGCCGACGGCGTCCAGCTGCCGTACGACGAAGCCCGTGCCCTGCTTCTCCACGGTGTACAGGCCCGACCCGACCGCGCCGCCGTGGAGTTCGGGCGTTCCCATGCGCGGTGCCCTGACGGCGAGTTGGTGGTCGCCCGGGATCCTGACGACGTCGGGCTCCTTGAGGAGGTCGTCGAAGGGGTCGGTGAAGGCGTCGCCGTGGGGGCCGGCGCCGGACGGCGTGTCGATCGTGAAGCGCGGCCTGTCGACGGAGTCCACGAAGTCGACCTGCGCACCCCTCAGGTAGGGGGCGCTCGTGCGGTCGGTGACGACCTTGACCCCGTCGACGTCGTTGCGGACGGGGCCGAGGGCGGACTCGTCGACGTGCAGCTTGTACCTGTCGGACGAGGTGGCGGCACCCTGCGCCGGCGGGTGCTCCGGGGCGTGCCCGGCGGCGCCGGAGGACGAGCCGGCCAGGCCCTTGTCGGCGTCGGTGTGGGCGGGCGCACCGGCGAGCGCCGGGGTGTCGCCGCCGCGGGCGCTGCGGCCGGTGTCGACGAGGTCGAGGGCCGAGCGACCGTCGCCGCCGCCCGCGCCCGGGCGGCCGGAGCCGCCGGCAGGGGCCGGGGCGGCCGGGTCGTGCGTGGCGGGAGTGACGGGGAGCCGGTCCGGTGTCGTGGGCGTCGTCACCGTGAGCCGGTCCGGTGCCGTCGTGTTCACCGTGAGCCGGTCCGGTGCGGTGGGGCTCGTGGTCAGCCGGTCCGGGGTGGTGGGGTTCGGCGTGAGCCGGTCCGGGGTGGCCGGGTTCGTGGTCAGCCTCTCCGGGGTGCCCGGTGTCGTGGCCGGTGAGCGGGGCGGCAGGTGCTCCGGCGCGGTGCCGGGGTGCGGGGAGCCGGGGCTGTGCACGAGTTCGTCGAGGTGGATCCGGGTCTGGTTGGCCGACAGGGCGCTGGTGGTCCGGTCGGCGAGGGTGCCGCCGGTACCGGGGGCCACGGGGGTGTTCGGGGTGTTCCGGTGGCCGCCCGCGAGCAGGTCGAACGCCGACGTGTGGGCGTCGACACCGTTCGGTACCGCGTGCCCGAGCCCGCCCGGGGCGGGGTGGGCGACCGTCGTCGGCCCGGTGAGCAGGCTGTTCGGCGCGGTCGTCTGGTGCGGGGCCACCGGCGTCGGCGTCGAGTTCAGCGCGGTGTGGGCGGCGTTCACCCCCGGGGCGCCGGTGCCGGTCAGCGTGGTGTGGACGGTGCCGGTGACCGGGGTGCCCGGCGTGGACAGGTCGCCCAGCGTGCCGGCGACCGGGGGCGGCGTGGCGTGGGTGCCGGTCAGGACCGAGGTGCCCGGCGTGTGTGTGCTGCCGTGCGCCCCGCCCGGCAGCAGCACGTCCGCGCTGGACGTCAGGTTCGCGGGTGTCGGATGCAGTCCGGTGAGCGTGGTGTGGGCGCCGCCGGAGACGGCTGCCGCAGGGGTGTTGGTGACGCCGTGCGCGGCGCCGGGGACACCGGCCGACGCGGGTACGTGCAGGCCGGAAGCCGTGGTGACGGTCGGCGTGGCGCCGACGCTCACTCCGAGCTCCGAACGGCCGCCCAGCGCACCGAAGTTCTCCACATGGACGCCGCCGAGCTGCACATGGGGCATGTCGACCAGCGCGTCCACCGTGCGCGCCGCGTGCACGCCGAAGTTGCCGCGGTGCGCGATGGCGCCCACGTCACCCAGGTTCAGGGACGGCGGCCGCAGCGTCGAGGTGACGTCCAGATGCGTGCTGGGAAGGTGGAGGTCGAGGTTGCGCAGCGCGTTCTGCCCGGCCCCCGCCCCGAACCGCACCTCGTTCAGCTGGATGCGCGGCATGTCGACCAGGGCGTCGACGGTACGCGGGTCGACCGGGACCGAGCTGATCGTGCGGCCGACGGCGCCCGTGATCGGGGCGCCGAAGACGTGCTGTCCGAGCACACCGCGGTCGAAGAGGCTGATCCGCAGGGCACGCGCGAAGCCGTACTCGCCGATCTCCGCCGCGTCCACCGGCAGGAAGATCCGCAGCCACTTGGTGCCGCCGAACTCCTGGCCCACCCAGGACTTCGTCGCCTGCCAGCCCCGGGAGAGCGTCTCGGGCAGGCCGCGCACGAACCCCGGGATCGCCCTGAACCCCTGCACGACCGTCAGGCTCAGGGAGTTGACGCCGCGACCGATGACGTTGGGCAGGTTGTGGATGCCGTCCAGCACCCACAGGCCGCCCTTGTAGACCCACGTGCTGCCGAGCCGCACCAGGTCCTTCAGGCCGAGCAGCAGGGTGGTGGGCCGGAACCCGTTGGTGAACAGGTTGCGCAGCGCCTGGAAGGTGCCCCGGGCGATGTTGGCGAAGCCCTTGGCGAAGGCGGTCGTACCGACGCTCTTGATGATCTGGAAGATCGGCAGCGCCTTGGTGGTGGGCGCGAGGATGCCGAGGCCCGCCAGGAAGAGGTCGAGGAAACTCGCGTCGCCGTTGGCGAAGTCGACGATCGTCTTGATGAACAGGGTCAGGTTGACCCCGAGGGCGAGCAGCGCGATCGGCCCGCCGAAGATCAGCGCGGGCACGATCAGGATGATCGCCAGCCACTGGAACGCCTCCCAGAAGAGCTGGCACTTGGAGATCGGCAGCTGGATGTCGGAGACACCCTGGATGCTGCCCGCCGCCGCGGCGGCCCCCTCACCGTGCTCGGTACCGGCCTGCCGGGCCGTCGAGGCGTAGGTGTCGCGGTTCGGGTCGTCCTCGGACAGTCCCCGGCCCGAGTTGAGCGCGCCGTCGGCGCGCGACTGCAGGTCGACGAGCTTGTCCGCCCAGGTGGTCAGCGCGGTCGCCGCGGTCTCGAAGGACTGCGCCACGTCCTCCACGTGCCCGCGCAGCCGGTCGTTGACCTTGCCGCGCAGGGCGTCGGCGGCCTCGCCGACGAACACGCTGTCCCCCGCGGTGTTCATGACCGCGTCGATCGCCGTGCTGATGCGCCGGGCCTCGGATCCCAGGTTGTTCAGCTCGGTGGCCAGCGTCCGGATCTGGTCGGGGTCTCCGGGGGTGGGGTCGCCGTCGAGCCCGATCGCGTTCCAGTCGGTCGGGCGTGGCATACGAAGTTCCTCCCGGATCCTGCGTCCTTCGGGGCGGTCACTCCCCAACTGACCACGCCACAGTGCCCACTGCGGTTCACGTGATCTGGGTTACAGCCGTGGCCCGGGGTGAACCGGCGGGGCGGGTGCGGCGTGGTCCAACTGACCGGAGCCGACTGGGAGGGCCACGCATGGCCGATCACCTGAAAATCGAATACAACGTCCTCAACGACGCCAAACGGGACCTGGAGAACCTGGCCGGCGACATCGGTCCGCTCCTCGACAACAGCACGTTCTCCCGGCTGGGCCAGACGGACTACGACGGATACACCTCCGGCGAGGCCCTGACGGTCCTGGGCGACCAGAGCCTCGCCGACGCGCTCGCGGGCTTCTACTCCAACGCCAGCAGCACCATGTCCCACGCCGACAAGGGCCTCAAGGAGCTCGCGGGCGCCTTCGGTTCGGTGGGTGAGGCATTCCTGTCGTTCGACTCCGAACTGGCCCAGGGCATGGGGATCACGGGCAGCAACCTGGGTCTGCGGAACTACTTCCGGGACAAGGACCTGTGGGACTACAAGCAGTCCCATCTCGACCAGTGCGTGCCGGGACCGGACGGCACGATGCCGGACTTCTGCTCCGCCACCGACCCCGGCGACCCGCCGCTGGACCAGACGATCAACACCGAGCGCGGCAGCGTCCACACCCATCTCACCCTGGACGACCAGCGCCATGTGATCAAGGAGGAGTCCACCGTCACCTACGACGGCAAGACCTACACGTCGGTGACCAACTACTCCAGCGACGGCAACCACTACACCACCGACACCTCCTACCCGGACGGCAGCACCGTCCACTCGGAGACCAACCTCAACTCCGACGGCAGCGGCACCATGGTCACCACCGGCAGTGACGGCGACCGGACCGAGTACACCCGCGGCCGCAAGGACGCCGCCGGCAACCAGCCGGACTGGCAGCAGGTGGGCGGCACCACCGAGGACGACGGCGGCGGGGACGACCCGTACAACTCCACGCCTGCCGCCTGGTGACCACCCGACAACCGCATCGAGACCGACAGGAACGGACAGGAACCCCATGGCCAGCTACAACGGCATCAACCTCGACTACCACAAGATCGAGGAGGTCGTGAGCCTGCTGCACGACGCCCACGAGAACCTGCTGCCGGTGCTCAGCAACCTGCGCAACCGGGTCAACACCCTCGTCGACGACGGCATGGTCTTCCAGCAGTCCAGCGAGGTCATCCGGACCACGTACAACAACTTCGACACCAGCCTGCTGGCCGCCGTGAAGGGCATCAACGACTTCTCGGAGATGTTCAACGGCATCAAGGAGAACGCGATCCAGTTCGACCAGGGCATCAGCAGCAGCCTCCAGAACAACTCGTAGCCCGCGGCCACGCGCGAGGGGCCTTCCCGGACTCGCCGGGAAGGCCCCTCGCGCGTTCGCGGGTCAGGCCCGCAGCGGGGTGAGCGGCACCTGGAGGGCGAGCAGCCCGCCCCCGGGACCCGCCGTCCACGCTCGGCCCGGGTGCGTCGAGGCCCGCACCACACTGGGCATCAGCCGGACGCCGACCAGGTCGCCCTCGGTGAGGTTCTTCGGCGCCAGCAGCAGTCCGCGCCGCGCCCGCCGGGCCGCGAGCGTCCAGCCGCTCATCCCGCTCTGGAAGCCCTCCGCCGAGGCCGCGTAGACCAGTCCGAGACCCTGGTCCCGGCCCGAGACGGCGATCTCCTTGAGGAGCTTGTCGGCCGCCGAACCGGTGAGCAGATCAGCGTCGTCGATCATGACGACGCGCGGCCCGGGCAGCGCGTCGAGGGCCGTCCGCACGGTGTCGGCGGACGGGTCGTTCTCGGTGAGCACGGTGGCCGTGGCGTGCCGCTCCAGGGCGCGCAGCGGCGACTCGCGCGGGGTGAGGACCACCAGTGAGGTGCCACCGGCCAGCAGCGACACGGCGATCGACGCGAGCGCGTTGCTGCGGCCGGACCCGGCCGGACCGAACACCCCGAACGCCGACGCGGAGCCCGCGAGGTCCGTGCCGACCGCGCCGCCCTCGTCGCCGCCGACACCCAGCAGTCCCCACATCGGCCGCCGGTCCGTGTCGGCGACCTTCTGGTAGGCGTCGGCGAACTCCACCGTGCGCGGCAGCACCGCGACCTGGAAGGGCCGCCGGACCTCGGGGACCTGGGCGTCCCGCGCCCGGGCTCTCTCGCCGATGGTGCGCAACGCCTCGGCCTGCTCGGTGCCGCCGCCCGCGGTCAGCAGCGCCACCTGGGTCTCGGTGCCGCTCAGGACGTGCCAGCCCCGGCCGGGCGGGATGTCGGCGGGGATCTTGTTCGGCATCATGCCCACGGCCTGGTAGTCACTGCGGTCGCCCTGCCGCAGCAGCAGCTTGTGGTCGTTGTGCGCGGCCATCCGGCCGCCCAGCAGGGAGCGTTCGGACGAGGCGATGACATGGATGCCGGCGGCCGCGCCCTCGCGGATGAGCCGGGTCACCTCCTGCACCAGCTGGCCGTGGTCGTGCTCGTCGATGAGGACCGACAGCGAGTCCCAGCCGTCGATGAACAGCAGGATGTGCGCGGGCCGCTGGGCCTTCGGCAGCAGCTTGCGCAGCTCACCGATGCCGGTCGCGCTGTGGGTCTGCGCCAGGTCCTGGCGTTCGGTCAGCTCCCGGTTCAGCCGGCGCAGCAGCCGGCCCAGCCGTTCCAGGTCGTGCCGGGAGACCACACCTCCGCAGTGCGGCAGCGCACCGAGCGCGGTGAGACCGCCGCCGCCCGCGTCGATGCCGTAGATGTGCACGTCGGCGACGCCGGTCGCGCGGGCTGCGGAACCGGCGATGGTCCGCAGCACCTGGGTACGGCCGGAGCGCGGGGCGCCGATGACGTACAGGTGCCCGAAGGTGGCCAGGTCGGCGACGGCCACCCGGCGCTGCTGGAGCTGCGGCACGTCCTCCAGGGCGTACGGGACCACCAGCCGGCCCTCCCGGGTGGCACCGAGTTCGTCCAGGTCGTCCAGGGTGAGTTCGCGCCGCAGCGGGGGCAGCCACGGGCTGGGCTGCGGGGTGAAGTCGTCGAGCAGGTCGGCGGCGCCGCGGATCTCCTCGACCAGGGCCTGGAGATCGGTGGGGGCCGGACCCTGCGCGGACGCGACGGTCACCGTCCGCGGGTCGGCGGGCAGTTCGGCGGGACGGCCGAGCGCGTCCCAGCCGACGTCCACCGAGCGCACCGGCTTGCGCGGGCCGGCCTCCGGTTCGGCGGCGGCCGTGGCCCGGCGGGGCCGCTCCGCGCCCACCCAGGCGGTCTGGAACGGGTCGGCCTGCTTGGGCCCGCGCCGGACCAGGGCCCGGCCGGGAGTGCCGGAGGAGATGTCGACGGCGTCCTTGACGTCGATGATGTCCTGGCTCTCGGTCATGTCCGTGACCCGCAGGGCGATCCGCAGGTTGGTGTTGGCCCGGATGTCACCGGTGACCACGCCCGCCGGGCGCTGGGTGGCCAGGATCAGGTGGATGCCCAGCGACCGGCCGCGCTGCGCGATGCTGATCAACCCCGGTACGAAGTCGGGGACTTCACGGACCAGGGTGGCGAACTCGTCGATGACCAGCAGCAGCCGGGGCAGCGGGGCCAGGGAGGGATCGGCCGCCCGCTTGGCCCGGTACTCGGGGTGGTCCTTGGCGTCGGCCGCGGCCAGCACCTGTTCACGGCGGCGCAGTTCGGCGCCGAGCGACTCCAGGGCCCGCTCCACCAGGTGGGCGTCGAGGTCGGTGACCATGCCGAGGGTGTGCGGCAGGCCGGCGCACTCCTTGAAGGCGCTGCCGCCCTTGTAGTCGACCAGCACGAAGGTGAGTTCGTCGGGCCGGTTCACGGCGGCCAGCGAGGCCACGAACGTCTGCAGCAGCTCGGACTTGCCGGATCCCGTCGTACCTGCGACCAGGCCGTGCGGTCCGTCCTGCACCAGGTCCAGGGAGAGCGGCCCGTCGAAGCCGGTACCGATGAGGAAGGAGGTACTGGCGGGCTCACGCTGCCAGCGCTCCAGCAGGGCCTCGGCGTTGGGCGGTTCCTGCTCCAGCAGGTCCAGGAGCCGGACCCGCTGGGGGAGTCCGGCGTCGTGCTCGGGGCTGACGTCGCGGATCGGGGCCACGGCGCGGGCCAGTTGCTCGCACCACTCGGCCGAGACCCGGTCGGCGCGCACGGCCGGCAGGTCGGGAGCGCCGGGGCGCCGCACGGTCAGGCGGCCGTCGGCCGCGAGGACGACCCCGGTGCTCTCCTCGGGCAGCAGCCGCTCCTGCTCGTCCAGGCACACGCTGAAGATCCGCACCCGCGGTCCCTCGGTCAGCACCTGCACCATGCCGGGCACGTCGCGCAGCCGGCGGGCGCCGTCCGCGACCACCAGCACGTCGGGGTCGGTGAAGACCACGTCACGGTCGTTGCCGGCCTGCCGGCGGCGCGACTGCACCTGGGAGACCAGCTCGCTGATCCGGGCCGAGGTGGACTCGGGGTCGTTGCCGACCAGCACCACGGGACCGCCCGCCGTGCCCGGCCGCAGATGCGGCAGCCAGCGGGTCCACGCCCAGTCCGCGACCCGGTCGGGCTCGGTCAGGATCACCACCCGCAGGTCGCGCGGGCTGTGCAGGACGGCGGCCTGCGTCACCAGCCAGCGCGCCAGCGGCTGTACCTCGGCGGCCGGGCCGGCGATGCCCACGACACCGTGTGCGGCGATGTCCACGCCGATCGGCGTGTCGGGGATGTTCCAGCGGATCGAGCGGTGGTTCTCGTCGCGTGCCGGGTCCTCCAGCTCCCGTACCGACGGCTGGTCCACCGTGCCCAGGCGCAGCACCAGATGGTCGGGGTCGCGGCGGCGCCGCTCCCACAGCCGGCCGCCGGGACCGGTCGCGATCAGGGCCACCGCCGCGGGGTCGGGACCGGTCTTGTCCCGGACCCGGCGCTCGCCCGTCACCGCGTCCCGGACCTGCTCCTCCAGCACGTCCCGGCGCCGTTCGTAGGCCGCCTCCGACTCCAGGAACTGCTTGCGGGCCGCCCGGCGCCCGGTCGCCCAGTTCGACAGCATCATCATCGGGCTGAGGAACAGGAAGACCAGGAAGTAGTACGACTTGAAGATGCTGACCATGAACAGACCCAGGACGATCGGGGAGATCATCATCACGGTCGGGAACGGCCGCTTCTGCGGCGGTGACGGCGGCTGCGGCAGCCGCACCCGCTCGGCGTCCAGGTGCGGGGCGATCCGCGGCGGCCGGTTGTAGTCCACGCCGTAGCCGTCGGCGGACGGGGTGACGGCGGCGTCCGCCTCGACCGGCGCGCTCATCCGCAGCAGCACCGGACCGACCGTCAGGTCCTCGCCGGCCGGCCACGCCACCGGGCCGGGACCTGCCGGGCGTTCCCGCGGCGGCTGGGGTCGGGGCCGGCGCAGCTGGGTGATGGCGTCGTCGGGCGGCGGCGCGGCGAGCCGGGCCCGGACGGTGGCGCCGGGGTCGTCGTCGGTGCGGTGCCAGGCCGCGGTGCCGTCCGCGCTGACCGTCACCCACAGCCCGGACTCGGGCACCCCGGCACCGGCGTCCAGCCTGAGGGCGCACAGCGGGTCGGTGCCGATCTCGTGGCTGCCGGGCCCGAGCCGCCAGGTGCGCCCGGCGCCGGGTCCGGAGACGACGTGCACCTCGGCGAGCACCCCGTCCCCGTCGTCGTCATGGACCCGGACCAGATCCGCCGGGCGGGCCGGGCCGCCGAGCCCGAGCAGTCCGCCGTCGCGGATCCCGCTGCCGGACACCGGCGCCGCGGGTTCCAGCCGCCGGTCCCCGGCGTAGAGGTTGCGGGCGCGTGGCGCGCCGGCCGCGGCCCAGTCCGCGCCGCCGGTGGCGGCGGCCTCGTCCTCGGTCAGGGCGGCGGCGAGGTCGCCGACGGTGGCGTTCGAGGGCAGCCGGACCTGGTGGTCGCGGCGCTGTCCGTCCGTGGCGTCCACGGTGGTGATGGTGAGGTTCACGGCTCCCAGCCGACGGTCGTTCGTGCGAGGAAAGGCGAGAAAACGCGGGGAATGTCGAAGAAGTGCGAGGAAGGGAGGTGGGCGGGTGCGGCGGTCGTCACAGCCCCGGCGGCGAGGCCGCGGAGACACCCGCCGCACCTGAGGCGCTGGGCTCCGCGAAGTCGTCGTCGCTCTCGACGGGCAGGGCCCCGGCGGGTACCGGCGCGGTGACGGGCTCGGGTTCCCGGACCGGCCGGGTGGCGGAGACCCCGGTCGGCCCGGCCGCGGGCGGCGCGCCCGCGGCCAGGTCCGGTTCGTCCGGCAGCAGGTCCGGATCGGCGGTGGCGGCGATGTCCACGGGCCGCACTGCCTCCTCGTCCGGCTGGTGGGGACAGGGCGGGAGCGCGGCCAGGGTCCGGGCCACGGCCCGCGACAGAGGCAGGGTGTCGACGCGGGCGGCGGCGGGGACGCCGTGCACCGTGAGCACCGCGTCCGGCGTGACCTCGAGGAGCCGGGTCCGGCCCCGGGCGACGCCGAGGCTCAGCAGCCGGACCCCGGACGGCAGCGGCCGCTCCAGCGGGTCGGCGCAGACCGCGACCTCGATGCCGGGCTGCCCGACGGCCGCCGCGGCCGGCACTCCCGGGAACCTCGGGTGCACCCCGCTGGCGACGGCGACCCGGCCCTCCGGCAGCCGGGCGTCCAGCTGGGCGGTCAGCGCCTGGAGCACGGCGCGTGCCGCACGGGTGGCGCGCGGCGGGCCGTACACCGAGAGGGCGGGCGGTCCCGAACGCACGTCGAGCAGCACGGCGTGCCCCAGGTCGTGCCCCACGCACACCAGCAGCGGTACGGCGGACCCCTCGGGCGCCTCGGCCAGGTCGGCGCGGTCGATCCACCACAGGCGGGGGTCGGTCTCGTCGGCGGCCCAGGGCTCCGGTGGCTCGCGCAGCGCGTCGCCGTCCGCCGTGACCAGCACGGCCAGCCACTCGGGCCCGGCCAGCACGCCGTAGGGACGGATCCCGGGCCGGACGGCCGCCGCCAGGGCCGTGGCCCGCTCGGCGTCGCCCCACACGGCCGTGTCGCGCAGCAGCCGTACCAGCAGACGCAGACCCCGCCGGTAGCGCAGTTCCGTGCGCACGGGGCCGGTGAAGGCCCGCACGGTGAGGGTGATCTCCCGGCCGAGCCGGTGCCACAGGGCCTTCCAGCCGCCGCCGCGCCGCACCAGCCAGTGGGTGACGGCGAGGACGAGGACCAGCACGCCGACGAGGCCGAGCAGAGTGGTGATGGTGTCGGAGGTCATCGTGTCTCTCCCCGGTGGGTCTCTCTCCGGTGGGTCTCTCTCCGGAGCGTGTCTCCCCGGCGGTTCTCGGTTCCGGTCGTGTGCGGGCCATGGGACTCGAGGGTGGCGCGCAGCGCGCGCATGCCGTGGTGCGTCCGGGATTTGACGGTCCCCGGCGGCAGCCCGAGCAGGCGGGCCACGTCGTCGCCCGACTGCCCCAGCAGATGGATCCGGGCGACGGCCTCGCGGTGCGCGGGAGCGAGGGTGCGCAGCGCGGAGACCAGCACCCGGCGGTCACCGACCTGTTCGGCGTGGTCCGGGACGGGCGCGGGTCCGGCGGCACCGAAATCCGCCGCCGTGATGCCGACCGGGACGGTGCGGTCCCGGCGCAGGCTGTCGACCACCAGGTTGCGGGCCACCCGGAACAGCCACATGCGGATGGGCCGGTCCCGCCAGTCCAGCCGAGCCGCCGACTGCCAGGCGCGCAACAGGGTTTCCTGGACGACGTCCTCCGCGCCATGGGGGTCGCGCCCCATCATGCCGGTCACGAAGCGGCGCAGACTGTCGCGCTCCGCGAGAAGGAGGCCGAGCGTCCGGTCCGCGCCGTCGGCGCGGTCATGGTCGATGAGGCTCACGGCCTCCGCCTTCCGGTGTCGGGTGCTGCTGTCGTGCGGTGTTGCTGAGTGTCACTGTGAAACGTGTCAAGGGCGAACGCTAGCGCGAGAACCTGCAGTACCCGAAGCCGGTGCCGATCAGCGGTTCAACAGATTCGTCACAGCCAACTCCCCATAGATGGACGCAAGGTGACGTTCGGCCGGATCTTCGTGCACGAGCGTCCGGATCCGCGGCCGCCCTTGGTTACTGTTCCTGTGTTCAGCCCGTTCCGGGCGTTCCGAGACCTTCACCACACCTTCAGGAGACGACGTGCCGCCCCTTCGCAAACCCCGGCCCGAACGGCCCGGCAGTCCGACGGGACGTTTCAGCGACACCTTCGCCCGCCGTCCCGCCCTGCCCCGCCGCGGGCTGGTGCCGGGCGCGCGGGTATGGGCGACCGTCGGCGGTGCGGCCGCCCTGACCGTCGTCGTCTCCCTGGCCGTACCGCTGTTGAGCCGGGTCGACCTCTTCCCCGATCCGGGCACGACGCCGGCCGCGGTGGTGGCGGCGGGCGAGCCGACCACGCTGTCCGCGACCTCGCAGTCCCCGGCCGCGTCACCCTCGCCGACCCACAGCCCCTCCCACAAGCCGGCGAAGACCACCTCCGGAGGCTCCGGCTCCGGGGGCGGAACGGGTGGCGGCGCCGGTTCGGCCGGGCAGCAGTCCGGCGGCGGGTCGGTCGCCTCGGGTTCGAACTCCGGTTCCGGCACGTCCGGTTCGAGCGGTTCCTCGGGCTCTTCAGGTTCTGCGGGTTCTTCCGGCTCGTCCGGTTCGAAGTCCGGCGGTTCCACGTCCGCCACGGGCGGGAGCTCCTCCTCCGGCAACTCCTCGTCGGGCGGCGGCACCACCAAGACCACCACCGTCCCCGGTGTGGCACTGATCGGCACGGGCTCCGGCCGCTGCATCGACGTCACCAACGCGGGCGGCGACGGCACCCGGCTGCAGATCGCGACGTGCTCGGGTGCCGCCCGCCAGAAGTGGGTCTTCCAGTCGGACGGCACCATTCGCTCGCTCGGCCTGTGCATGGACCTGGCCTGGGCGAACACCGCCGACGGCACGGCGATCCAGGTCGCCAAGTGCAGTGGGAACCGGGCCCAGTTGTTCTACCTGAGCGCACACGGCGACCTGGTCAGCGCGCTCGCCGACAAGTGCGTCGACGCCATCGACAACGGCACCGCGAGCGGCACCAAGCTCCAGCTGTGGAAATGCGCCGGCACCCCCAACCAGAAGTGGCGCAAGGGCTGACGGCCACCCGGCCGGCGGCGGAGGCCGGGGCCCGGTGGTTCAGGGGCCGTTCTCTCCGGTGAGGGAGGCGAGGTCGACGGAGTCGGCCATCGCCTGCAGCCCCGTGTCGTCGAAGTGCAGGTGGTCCCCGGAGTCGTAGGCCGGCAGGATCCGGTCGGGTGCGGCGGGGTCGCGGACGACGGCGTCGAAGTCGGCCACCGCGTCGAAGATCCCGCCGTGCCGGATCAGGTCGTTGACGGCCTGCCGTACCGCCTCGCGGGCCGCGGTCCAGCCGCCGTTGCCGCCGTACGGGGTGATCGTGGCGCCGATCACCCGGATGCCGTGTGCGTGCGCCCGCGCCGCGAGTTCGCGGTACGCGTCCCCGAAGGCGGCCGGATCCGTCTGGTTGGGGCTGCCCTTGATGTCGTTGACGCCCTCCATGACGACCAGCGCCCGCACCCCGCTGCGGGAGAACACGTCGGCGTCCAGCCGGGACAGGGCGCTCGGACCCGTGCCGTCCAGGAGGATCCGGTTGCCCGCGATGCCGGCGTTGAGCACGCCGAGCCGGCCACGCGGGGGCTGGGCGCGCAGCCGGTCGGCGAGCCGGTCGGGCCAGCGGTGGTTGGCGTTCGACGTCGAGCCGGAGCCGTCGGTGATGGAGTCGCCCAGCGCGACCACGCTGCCCACGGCGGGCGCGCCGAGCACGTCGACGCCGGTCAGGTAGTACCAGGAGCCCGTCGTGGTGGTGTACGCCGTGCCGCCCTCGTCGCCCGTGTGGTTCCCGTCCGGGGCGATGAACGACGTCTGGAGCGCGGAGCGATGGTACGTCGCCGGGCCCGAGTCGCCGGGTGTGTACAGGCTGACCAGGAGATTGGCGCCGGCCGGCACCCGTAGGGGCACCGGGTCGCCCACCGCGTCGTGGCCCGCCGGTATCTCGGTGGTCGCGGCACCGTGGAAGGTGACGGTACGCACCGAACCCGGCACGGCGGCGGCACTCCTGGGCGCGCCCGCCACCTGGACGGCGACGCTCACGCCGCCCAGGACCAGCGGGGCCGTGCCCAGCCGGTTGGAGATCCGGATCCGGGCCGCGCGGCCGCCGACGCTGGTGTGGATGACGTCGCGCACCGACTGACCGGGCAGTTCGGCGACGGTGCCGGAGGCGGCGGCCTCCCAGGTCCCGGTCCAACGGGCCGCGCGGTGGTGGGGGGGTGGGTCCGCGCTCGCCCGAAGCGGCGGGAGGGCGACGGTGAGTGCGGCCGTGAGCGCCGCGAGCAAGGCGGTGGTCGTTCCTCTGCGCATGGTCGGAAGCACGAACGCAGGCAACCTCAATACATCGGATGAGTCAAGGAGTTGAGTCAGAGTTATTGATATGAACCCTCAGTTCAAGCCGGTATTCAGAGCGAAACTCCAGGTGATCGGCGCACTGTTGGGGTTGTTGACAGGTGTACCTCGGGTCCCTAGGTTCGCCATACACCCGATGTATCGATGATCCGTCAGCTCTGAAGGACGATGATGACCTCACAGCCGGAGAAACGTTCACCGGTGCCCCGCAGAGCCGTGCTCGGCACCGCGGTCGGCACGGCGGCGGCCGCGGCCCTGCCCGGCCCCGCCCACGCGGCCCCGGCGGAACCGGCCCCCGCGCGGGCCGTACACCCCTGGAAACTCCGCGACACCATGACCACCGACGGCGCCTGGGACCGGTTCCTGCGCGGCCAGGACCTGCTGTGGAGAAGACTGCCCACCCTCTGGTACGAGGCGCCGTTCCTCGGTGACGGACTGCTCGGAAGCATGATCTGCCAGGAACCGGGCGCCAACCAGGTCCGCTTCACCGTGCAGCACGGCAGGGTCCAGGACCACCGGCCGCAGTTCGGCAGCGGCTGGGGCACCGCCCGCCTCCCGGTCGGCCACCTCACCCTCGAACCCGCCGGCACCATCACGGCCGTCGACTGGCGGCTCAGCCTGTGGAACGCCGAACTCACCGGCACCGTCACCACCACCGCGGGCACCCTCACCCTCGCCGCGCTCGTCCACGACGAGGTGCTGGCCGTCCGGGCCACCGCGCACGGCGGCGAACGGGCCACCTGGACCTTCCATCCCGAGGAGGCCGTCAGCCCCCGCAGGATCCAGGAGGCGCCACCCGCCGGCTACACCGCCAACCCGCCCTGGACCACCCGGACCACGGCCGACGGCACCCAGCAGGTCCTGCAACCGCTCACCGGCGGCGGCCAGACGGCCACCTCCTACCGCCGCAGCGGCGACGAACTGCTGCTGAGCGTCGGCCACAGCTTCCCCTCGGACACCGCGGCCGAGACCGACTCCCGGCGCAACCTGCGCCGCGCCCGGTCGTACGCCGACCTCCGGGGCCGGCACACCCGCTGGTGGCACGCCTTCTACCAGAAGAGCTTCGTGTCGTTCCCGGACCAGCGGCTGCAGAGCTTCCACTGGATCCAGCTCTACAAGGTCGCCTGCGCCAGCCGCGCCGACGGACCCGTGATGGCCACCTCCGGACCCTGGCTGGAACCCACTCCCTGGCCCGCCGTCTGGTGGAACCTCAACGTCCAGCTCGAGTACTGGCTGATCCATGCCTTCAACCACCCGGAACTCGACGCCCTCGCCACCACCCTGCGCCAGAACCAGGAACAGCTCACCGCCAACGTGCCCGCCGCCTACCGTGCGGACAGCTCCGGCATCGGCCGCAGCTCCGACATGTTCGCGAACCGCGAGGTGGGCGAGCCCGGCACCGGCGCCGAGACCGGCGACCTCACCTGGGCACTGCACAACGTCTGGCTGTCCTACCGCCACTCCATGGACCGGTCCCTGCTGCGCGACACGATCTACCCGGTACTGCGCCGTGCGATCAACTACTACCTGCACTTCCTCACCCCGGGCAGTGACGGCCGGCTGCACCTCCCGAGCACCCTGTCGCCCGAGTACCCGGTCGTCCCGCCGCAGGACACCAACTACGACCTGGCCCTGATCCGGTGGGGCTGCCAGACGCTCCTCGAATCCGCGGAACTCCTCGGTGTCGACGACGAGCTGGCGCCCCGCTGGCGGGAGGTGCTGGCCAAACTCACGCCGTACCCGGTCGACGATAACGGCTTCATGATCGGCGCCGACACCCCGTACGCGCAGTCCCACCGGCACTACTCCCACCTGCTGATGGTCTACCCGCTCCACCTCGTCACCTGGGACCAGCCCGAGAACCGCGACCTGATCACCAAGTCGGTGGTCCGCTGGCACGCGCTCACCGGCGCCCACCGCGGCTACAGCTACACCGGCGCGGCCTCGATCTACGCCATGACCGGTGACGGCGACACCGCGATCGGCTATCTGCGCAAGTTCTTCGACCCGACGACCCGCTACCCCTGCCGCGCCAACACCCACTACACCGAAGCCGGTCCGGTCATCGAGACCCCGCTGTCCGCCTCGCAGTCCCTGCACGACATGTTCTGCCAGAGCTGGGGCGGGATCATCCGGGTCTTCCCGGCCGTGCCGACCGACTGGGCGGACCTCACCCTGCACAACTTCCGCACCCAGGGCGCCTTCCTGGTCAGCGCCGTCCGCAAGGCGGGTCGGACGCGGTTCATCCGGATCCGCAGCCTGGCGGGCGAACCCCTCAAGCTCCGCCACGGCCTGACCGGCCCCCTCACCGCCCTCCTCGACGACGGCGCCCCGGCCCGCACCCACGACCTCGGCGACGGCACCCTCGCCGTCGACCTGCCCCGCGGCCGCGAGGTCCTCGTGTACTCCGGCGCCCGCCCCGACCTCGTCATCGCCCCCGTCGCCGTCGGCGAACCGGGCGCGGCGTGGGGACTGCCGTAACCACCGACCGGAAGAAAAGGGTTCCCATGGCTGTTCCCGTCGCTCCCGTCGTTCCCCTCAGAAGAACCGTGGTCGCCGCGCTCTGCGCCGGACTCGCGGCCACCCTCCTCACCACCGCGCCCACCGCCCGTGCCGCACAGCGCTCCCACGCCTGGACCGTGTCCGAGGCGGCCCACGCACCCCGCGCCCGGATATCCCTCGACGACACCACCGGCACCCTCAGCCTCACGGTCACCCGGGACGGCCGTACCGTCATCGAGCCGTCGCCCGTCGGCATCGTCACCGAACAGGCCGACTTCTCCCAGGGGCTGCGGTTCCTGCATCGCACGGACCGCACGGTCGACGAGCACTACCGGGCGAAGTCCGGCAAGCGCCTGGACCGCAGGGTGCACATGAACGAGACCCGGTTCTCCTTCGCCACCGCCGCCGGGGCCCGCCTCGACCTCGTCGTCCGCGCCTCCGCCGACGGCGTCGCCTACCGGTACGTCCTGCCCACCGGGTACGGCGACGTCCTCGGCGAGACCTCCGCCTTCGACCTGCCCCCGGACGCGGGCGCCTGGCTGAGCACCTACCGGGTCGACAACGAGGGCCAGTTCACCCAGTACACCGCCGCGACCGCCCCCACCGGCGCCTACTCCGACCAGGCCCTCTTCACCACGCCGGGCGGCTACACCCTGCTCGCCGAGTCCGACCTCACCGGCACCTACTCCGGCGCCCGGCTCGCGCACACCCAGGGCACCGGCACCTACCGCGTCCAGCTCGCCGACGACCGCGTCCACACCGACGGCGCCCTCACCACCCCCTGGCGGGCGATGATCACCGGCGATCTCGCCACCGTCACCCGGTCCACCTTCACCGACGACCTCGCCCCCGCCTCCAAGGTCCGCGACACCTCCTGGATCCGCCCCGGCACCGTACTGTGGACCTGGCTGGCCGGCGGCCGCACGGCGGGCCAGAGCCTCGACGCACAGAAGGCGTACGTCGACTACGCCGCCGCACACCACTGGCCCTACGAGGCCGTGGACTCCGGCTGGTACTTCAAGAAGGACGAGTGGGACGTCACCGACCCCGACTGGGCAACCGACAGCTGGATGCCCCAACTCGTC
>NZ_JBEYFC010000140.1:0-19487 GCF_040634175.1 Streptomyces sp. NPDC007162 | reverse complement strand
GGGCGGAGGAACCCAGGTTGTCCGTGAAGCCGAAGACGCGGACCTGGGTCGCGTTCTGCTTCCTGACCCGCATCAACGTCCTGTTCAAGCCGACCTTCGGTCTGGTTCTGTCCACCAGCGCGAAAGGGCAGCGGCGGCTCATCATTCCAGTCCTGGAAGGGGATTTCTGCCAGCAGCGATCCGCCAAGAACGGCGAACGGTGAGTAGTCGATGCCTTCCGCATGCACCCCCAGCCTGCCCGCCTCCAAAGGGATCATGGCTCGTCCGGAGAACGGGTCGAGCACTCTGGCACCTTCGGGGTGGGTTGTCTGAAGAGCCGCTCGAATTGTGGATACAGCGCCCCCCATCATGTTCGCTGCCCGCACCTTGGCAGGGGTGTTGGCGGTGAGCACTTCTCTGACCGCGTCCTGAAGTTTTCGCCGCTGGGCCTTATCCTCCGGCCACGGCAGCAGGCTGGTCAGCACGGCCGCCTTGGCCTGAGCGGTCGGCCGCTTGGCGAACCACACCCAGAGGCTCGCTTCCGTGTTGCCACTTCCCCATCCGACCATCGACGCGTCGCTCACCTCGGTGCAAGGGAACCAGCGTTCGATCATTCGAGTCATAGTGTCTCCTGGTCGGGAAAGGAGCCGTCGGCGACGGGCATGTTCTTACGAGCGGATTGGAGTGTGTCGCCGGACAGCCGGACAACGGCATCACGATGAAGATCGACAGCGAAGACGTTCAACGGATCCCGGAAGGAGCCGAACAGTCGCCCGACACCGTCGTGGCAGGACTCCACCACGTAAAGCACATAGTCGGATCGGTACTGGGCCGACATCAGCAACTCATCCCCGTGCAGCCGTATGTCCTCATCGTCAACGCTTCGCCAGACTCCCTTGACCGCCACCATCCGGCGCTCCCGCCCTCGTAGTACACACAGTTGGAAGCCACGGCTTTCAGCTCGTACGTCATCAACCGTCCAGCCATCGCCTTCCAGCAGCCTGCGCACATGATCGGCGGCGACAGCCTCCGCCTGACGACGGTGGGGTGATCCTCTGTCTCCTCCTTGCAGCACCTGCAGCCGGGCGACGAGTCGTGGTGGGTCCGCTTCCACCTGGCAGAGCTCCTCCAACTGTGCGAGCTTGCGCTCGGACGCGGCCGTAAGCCGGTCGCGCAGCGCGAGTCGTTCACCGCGGTCCGGGATGTCGAGTGTCGCGTCGACCGGCAGGTTGGTTAGGTCACGTTTGGCCGTGGCGTACCAATCTCTTCGCCTCCGCCTCTGCTCGTCCGCTGCTTGAGCGAGAAGACGTCGTGCCTCGCTCTCCGCGACTTCGGCAAGCAGGGGTTCAAAGCTTCCGGCGGCACGGTCAGTGGCGACCAAGCCAGCCAGGACCTCCCAGCGGACCGCGTGGGTCTCACCGGTGGGATCCGCACGTATCAGGGTGAACCAGGGGGTACGGACCGGCGAGGCAGCCGAGTACACCGTTGACTCGAAGACCATGAGTTCGTACGGGCTCGCAGCCGTAGGATCCTCAACGGTCCCGCCTCGGTGCACATCCGGAACAAGTATCTGTTCACAATGAGCTACCAGTTCGGCGAGGGCAGGGCTCCCCGGGCCCAGAGACACAGGCTGGGGGCCCCTTGCGTTCCCATCGGTGTCCAAGACCTCGTGCGGGGCAGCGCTGCCAATCGACACCAGAGCCTGCCGAGATCCGCCCAGTATTCGAGGCAGCGCGTCATCTGCTTCGATGAGCAGGACATCTTCGCCGGCAGCGGTGTGACTAGCCCGCAGGACCCCCGCTTGCGCCAGCCGACGTACGTAGGTTTCCACGACTACCGGATGGATCCCCTCCAGCGACTGTTGCCGCTGGCGAGCAAGTCCGGCCGCCACATCCACTACCGAGGCGAGTTCCGCCTCCTGATCGTGTACGGCTTCGGCTCGACGCTTCAGCTCCGAGGCGTTCACCCGGCGCACAGCGGCCAGGACCTCGGCCTGCTTCAGTTCATCGTCGCCGTACAACGTTCTCAGCCATTCTTCATAGGGGACCGCTGAGAGTTCGGCCACGAGGGACAGACTGTCGAACATTTGCCCGTTTAGTTCATTGGCTGCCGTGACAAACCTTTCCAGCAGCGTATGAAGCGTGTCTCCCTCGCGCGTGTCGGCGGCGACCAGGTTGTACAGCTCGACATCACGTTCCTGGCCGACTCGGTGAATTCGACCCATGCGTTGTTCCAGCCGTACGAGCGACCAAGGAATATCGAAATTTACTAGAACATGTGCAACTTGAAGGTCGATCCCCTCGTTACCCGCGTCGGTGGAGACAATGACCTGAAAGTCCCCTGCCATGAATGCGGCACGCACCTCATCCCGTTCCGCGTGTGACTGACGTCCGCTGTACGTGCGGGCAAAGAAACCGTCATTCGTTAGCCTCTGCACGACCCACTCGGCGGTATCGGCATATTCCGTGAAGATAACCGCTTGTTGGCGACCACCGGGAACGATCCCATTCGCCGCCAAGCACTGATCCAGCAGTACGCGCCATTTCGATGGCACATACTCCGGGTCCCTGAGCAACTCAGTGATTTGGGCGAGCAATTGACCAATCGCGGTTCGTTCGGAGCGGGGAGAGCGGGAGTCTGCATAGACGACACGGGCCTCCTCCTGCAGGGCCTGGTCATCTCCCTCAGGATCGGCGTCCACCGTTGCCTGGGCCTGCGACTTGGCGCCCATACTGGCCGATCGCCGCCTGAGCGTCTCCGCCAATGCGTACAGGCTGGATGCAGCCCGTTTGCCGTAGACCATCCGTGCAAGTGGGCGGGCTGTGGCGGGGAAGAAGTTGTCGACGAGCCGCAGGGCTTCCGTGTAGGCGGTGAGTTCGGCCGGGGCCAGCGGCACCCTGTGGTTGGTGGCATGACGCCTCTTGAAGAGGTGCGTAACACCGTCGTAGTCGACCAAGTCCTCCTTCATACGCCGCAGGAAGTGGGTGCTGCCAGGCCGCAGGGGAGTCAGCGGCTGCTTGGGGTCGTCTCCCGGATCTGGATAAACCTCAGGATCCACCAGATGTAGGAGATGGCGGAACAGCCACTCCGAGCCGCGATGGGGAGTGGCCGTCATGAGTAGGGCTCGTGGACTTGCGCTGGTCAGAAGTCGCCCCACCCGGTGAAATGACTGTGCTGTGGCCGTCAGGCGATGGGCCTCGTCGAAGACGACAAGGTCCCACCCTGCAAGGTCGGGTCGGATCGCCTCCTGTACGGCGGTGTTCACTGCCGCGAGCTCCAAGGAGACGATCCAGAAGTCGTGCCCCAACTCCAGTGCGCCTTCCCGCACCGTGGCTGCTGTGATCCTACGTAGTCCACCGCCGAAGAACCGCTCGAAGTCAGCCTGCCATTTGGAGACCAGACCCGCGGGGGCGACGACCAGCGCACGCCGGAGGAGTCCGATGCGCTGCATCTCGCGCATGTACAGACCGGCCATCACCGTCTTCCCCGTCCCTGGTTCGTCCGCCAGCAGAAAACGCAACCAGGGCTGAGGCAGCATCGCCCCGTACACCGCGTTGATCTGGTGCGCGTACGGCCGTAACGGCGAGGACGACAACAAGCTCGCCGACGTGTCCGCTGCAGCGGCGGTCATCCAGTAATTCCACATACCGGCCAGGGCGCCGGCGGAAGAGCCACCACCGTCGCGCGCCAGAACCTCGACGCGCGCAGCGTCGTCCGCTGTGAGCACGACTTTCGTGAAGTTGTTTTGTCCATCCGGTGCCACGTAGAGGATCCAGCCGCCAGCGGCATCGGGGCGGGAGAAGTCGACGGTCAGCCAGCCGCTCGGGCCGTTTGGAAGCCGTACCCGCCAACCTGGCTGAAACGGCCCCGACATACTCGCCTCCCCCGTTGTCCCGTGTCCCTGCCTGACACCCTATGGCCCTTTGCCCTGGGACAGCGGCTCGACGCTCATCCGGTCGGGGTCACGACGGCGGGGTGAGCGCGAGGGCATGGCCACGACCCCGACAGGCCGCATCCTGGCATCGGTTTCGAGGCTATGTGAATGAACCACTCAGGGTCAGGTGGAGGCGCCGATCCCGAAGTGCTTAAGAGGACCTGGCCACACATGGCCGACGAGGGGAAGGTGATGCAGACGACGCTCACAGCCCAGCACCCGGTCCGTTTACTGACCTTGAGAGCGTGGCGTCTTGAGAGCTGACGAACGATGATCCCGGCGGTAATCGACGTCCCGTCCGGCGCCTCATGCTGGCTGCTTCGCCGCCGAGGCCCAGCAGCCGCGACTGCTTCCCTAGGTGGCTGGGCAACATGGTGTGGGTTCGTTCGACCAACAACGGCGCGTCTGTCGCCCGCAAGGGATTCCCCAACGCCCTGATGCAGCTCCGCCCGATTGGTCTGGGCAGGCCGGATCGGGGTGAACGTACCGTCAGTCCTCCAGACGGACCGGCATCAGCATCGAGAAGGTCCCCTCGTCGTCGGGTCGGCGGATCACGACCGGCGCCGTGGGGGCGACGAGCTCCAGGATCAGTCGGTCTCGGGCTCCGGCGGCCAGAGCGTCCAGCAGGAACTCACGGTTGACTGCGACACGGTTCGGGTCGTCGCCGTCACCGCCAGTGCAGAGGGTAACCGTGCCGCCATCCTCCACCCTGAGCACGCTAAGGTCGTGCGCTCCGGCCTCGCCGGAGAGGACAGGACCGGTCTCCAGGGCCTTCCGGAAGGCCCCCACCTCGACGAGGGTGCGGCGCCCGCCGCCCCTGGGGAGCAGACGACGGTAGTCGCGGAAGCCGTGGTCGAGGCACTGACCGGCCGCCTGCCTGTCCCCAGCGTCCAGCGTCACGCGGTCACCGTCGATAGAGAGTCGCACGGGCCTCTCGCTGTCCAACAGCGCCCGCATCGCGTCGGCTAGCGACCGGGCACAATGACCTGCACTCTCGCCGCGCCCGAGCTGGCAGCCGCGCTGGACACGGTTCGCTTCGCGGTGAGGCCACCGACCCGGAGCTGCCGATGCTCGGCGGGGTCCTGTTCGACATCGAGGGCGAGAGCCTCCATGTCGTAGCCACCGACCGGTACCGAATGGCTGTAGCGCAGTCTGGTATCGCCGGGCACGAAGGGCGCACTTGTGAACTCGGCAGCATGCGCCCCGAGCCGTAGCACGGAACCGGCCAAGTGTCGGACGATAACAGTCAGATAAGAATCACTTTCGATCCAGCTCTGGTCACAGGTCGTCATCCAGCGCACGGGCAAGCGATACCGGGGCCGGCCACGCCAGCATGGATTCCGCGGTCGTGCACGAAAACACGGCGCAGCGGAGGGTAAAGCCCATGGCCAAGCTCACGGAGGAGCAGAAGCGGCAACGAGCCGCCAAGCGTGCTCTGCGCTCGGCCCTCGAAGCCGAAGCGGATGACCAGCGGCGCCGCGAGCGGGATGAGCAGTGGGAGCGAGAAGGTACACGCCTCAGCTGGGCGGAGTACGTGGCTGGTGAGCCCTGCCGCGGTTGCGGACTGCCCATGACTGATGAGCTGGGGAGCTGGCCACCCCTCATGAAGTTGTCCGAGGCGGAGAAGCGCGAATACGAGGAAGCCGACCAGAAGTTCCGCGAGCGGCACGCCGACTGCCGGGACGCCCGGTGGACCGTCAGCGGTTCTCGGGTAACACACTGCTGTTTCTGTTGCCCGCCACCGCCGATGGGGCCGAAGCAGATGGAGAAGCTCGCCAGGCTGTTCGCTTCCTGGCCCTCGCGGGAGGAACGCAAGAAGGATCTCGATACTTGGGACCTCACTCTCCGTTGCGACCATGTGGTGCCTTACATTCAGCATCGCGAGAACACCCGCGTCTCTGCCCGCGTCGTCGACTGCCCAGAGTGCGGAGAGCGTCGCGGCGTAGTGAGCAGTGAGCAGGTAGGGCCGGCGTACCGCGATGACGGGACCATCCGTGAGCGGGTGGCAGCTGATCGAGAGCGGCTCGCTCGGGAACTGGCTGCGGCCGAGGCGAAACTGACCCGTCAGCAGAAGAGCGCGGCGGCAACCCAACGGCGCATCGCCGAGCTCCAGGAAGAGCTCGGCAGTGAGTCTTGATGAGACGAAGCGCAGGCGGCGATGCCAGATCCTTTCCCGGCATCGCTTCCCATGGGGTACCGGCCGGGAACCCTCGTGTATCGAGGCGTCAGGGCTCAGAGGCCAAAATCACGCCCCGGCCAGTGCTTCGGCGGGGCGACGGCCGGGTCCGTGATCTGGAGGCGCTTCTGCCGGGTCGGGTCGATCGACGTCAGAGAGACGAGACGCTGGCCGTCAGCTGCTTCGAGTTCGGAAAGGGCGTGAGGGAGGGCCGCGCAGACAGTGGCGATCGCCGTGCCCAGGCCCACCAGGCCACCATGCTTGTTGTTCTGGCGGTACTCGATGCGATGCAGGCCCGACTGCGCGATGGCCGCCACTTCGAGTGGCCGGCCTGCTTGGTGTCGTTGGTGATGACGACCTCGAAGCCGTCGGCCTTGGCCTTGGCGTACAGCTCGATGTCCTTCGTGCCCGTCCAGCCCTTGAGCTCGTGGACGTGGACGACGTCATGAGCCTTCAGCAGGATCCGCACGATCTCGGCCATGGGCCGGGGCACGTTCTCGTCGAGCAACAGCTTCAAGCGACGACCTGCCGGGGCTCGCTGCTGCCGTAGCTGTCGACGTACTCGCTGAAGTCGGCCGCGTCACGGGCGGCCTCGGCCGTCACGCCTGGGTAGAACTCACCGATCTGGTCCGGCGGGATGCCGTCTCTTACTAGGGCAGCGACATCTGACGCCGGGATCCTGGTGCCTTGGATGACCGGTTCTCCGCCACGGACCGACTCGTCGACCGCGACGTGCTCACGGGGGGTGAGCAGAGCGGGAATGCTGCGGCCGTCCTTATAGAAGGGCGCGAGAACATCCACCATCTGGTGGATGACCACGTTGCCTCCCTTGATCAGGTCTACGGCGTGGTCGGGTTCAGCCAGATAGATCGTGTCCGGGCCCGCGACGAGTTTGTACGAGGAGAGGTGCTCCCATTCGCCGAGGTCTTCTCGAAGCGTGTTCAGCGCACGGCGGATCTTCTGCAACGAAGCCTCTTCGCGCAGCTGCACACAGATGCGGAGTGCGACAACGTCGCAGAACGAGTAGAGGATCGGCCTCTCGCTGGAGATCTCGGGCACGAGCACGGCGCCCTTGGGCCCGGAGGCCCGGCACCAGTGGGACAGCTGGCGCAGAGTCGCGCCGGAAAGAGCCGCGGCGAGTTTGGGTTCGTACGACACCGCGTGCCTCCTTCCGTCTTCCGCCCCCATCGATATCGGCCTGAACGTACCCCATTCTCCTGGAGGCCACCCAGCGCAGAAACCGAAGGGCCCATTCAGGGTGAGCCGGGGACGCCGAACGCCCGCATGCCGCACAGGCCGCTGCCACGGGAATCGCCACAGGCCGGCACACGTCCGTGGCATTTTCGGCCACCCTCCGGCGGCGCCCGCATGCTCCGCGTAACCTCACGGGCATGGGGGCATCAGCATCCGGTGCAGGTCAGGACGCCGACGAGGAGGCACGGCGGCGGCTAACCGCGTACACGTACCTCAGCGCGCCCGAGCGGCTGGAGCATGTCGCGATCATGCGGGTCTTCTGCGGAACGCTGCTGGCGGATCTCGCCGTCCCGGACATCATGGCGAAACTGCGCCAGGCCGGTGATTCCGCCGCAGTACTCGACGCCGACACCCTCACGGTCCGACTGGAACAGCTGGTCCAGTGGGGAAACCTGCTCCGCAGCAGCCACACGGTGAACGCGTCCAGCATCAGCGAGTACCAGCGCTCCCGCTCGCGCTACCAGCTGTCGAAACTGGGTGAACGCATCCAGCGGGACGCCGACGGGGTCCTGGCCGAAGCCGACGCCGCCCGCGAGGTGAGCAACGAACTGCTGGCACTGGTCGAGCGCGGGCTACGGGAGCTGGCCGACCTCGTGACCGCGCCGGGCGGCGTCGAGCCGCAGGACGGACTGGAGCGGATCAGCACGCTGTTCGTGCAGTTCACCGAGTTCGCGGACTCCATACGCGACTTCTACGCCTACCTCGGCCAGGTGCTGTCCCGCTACGACCTGGACAGCGCCGAGTACCAGGGCTTCAAGGAGCTGCTCCTGGACTACGTCGAGGCGATCACGGAGGATGTGGCGTTCCGCGCGCCCCGGATCTCGGCGGCGTTGGACACCCTGTGGCCGCACATCCCGGCTCTGCTGGACCGGCTGGACTCCCACGCCCAGGGGCTCACCGGGCTCTCGGCGCAGGCGCAGGGCGAAAGTCGCCCGGAGGTCCGGATCCAGCGCAGCCGGGGCCGCGAATTCGCGGACTGGGAGGGGCTGCGCGGCTGGTTCAGCAACACCGACGGCCAGGGCAGCCAGGTCGACCAGCTACGCGACGCCACCCTGCGCGCGCTGCAGTCACTGCTCGCCAACGCCAAGCGGATGCTGCGGTCGGCCACAGGGGAGATGTCCCGGCGCAAGGATCTGCTGCGGCTGGCCCGCTGGTTCGACGAAGCGGCGCCGCGGGACGCACACGACATCGCCGTCGCCGCATTCGGGCTGTACGGCGCCCGCCATCTGGGCATACCTCCGGCCGCCGACGAGGTGGTGCCCGCCTACACAAGCTGGTGGACCGGTCCGGTGGTCGAGGTGCCGGTGGCCCTGCGCGAAAGAGGCAGCCGAGCCCAGCGGGGCCGGGCCTCAGCGGTGGAGGACCACTCTGCACAGAAGCAGCTGCTGATGGAGGCAGCCCGTCAGCGGGCAGCGACCAGAGCAGCGGCGGCAGACGAACTGCGCAGCGCGTCCGGCCGGTTCGCCGAGGTACGCCTCACGTCAGCGGCGCTCGGCCTGCTCCTGGAGCTACTGGCCACAGCGCTCGGAAACGCACAGCTCAGCAGGCCCATCAGCACGGACAGGGAGAGGACGGCGGGGTTCGACCTCGACTCGGCCAGCAGTGAAGACGCCGAACTACGTATCCGCCTCACCGTGCGCCGGACGGCGGGCACGCGAACGGTGCTGTACTCGGCCGACGGCGACCTGCTGCTGGACGACCTGGAGCTGGACATCGGTCGTACCTCCGCCGCGGTCGAGGGCGAAGCGGAGGCGAGCGTGTCATGACCCTCCCCTCGACTCACGACGTAGCCCTGGCAGCCGAGCGCCGCACCGCCGCCCGGCTGCTGCTCGCCCACCCGCTGGTCGCGTCAGACGGCCCCCACACCGACCTCTTCCCACTGATCCGCAGGCATGCCGACTGGCTGGGCAAACGGTTCCAGCAGGTGCTCGGCTACCGCCTGCTGGTCGATAGCTCCTACGCCCGGCTGTTCAAGGCGGGGCTGGGGGCGGGTTCGGGGCATCGGCTGGAGCGCTCCACCGGCACCCCGTTCACCCCACACACGTACGCCTGCCTCGCGCTGGCCCTGTCTGTTCTGGTGACCGCGCCCGAGCAGATGCTGCTGTCACACCTGGTCGCCGATATCAGGGCTGCCGCAGCCGACGCCGGGATTGAGCTGAAGGAACCGGGCCGGGCGGCCGGGAAGCGGACCCTGGTCGCGGCTCTGCGCCAGCTCGTCGACTGGGGCGTGCTCATCGAGACCGAGGGCCATGTGGCCGCGCTTGCGCAGGAGGCGGGCGGAGAAGCCCTGATCACGATAGATCGGGAGCTGGCACGCGTGGTCGTCGCCGGCCCGCTCTCCCAGGCACGGGACGGCGCCGACCTGGTCCGGCGGGCAGCGGACCCGGGCTTCGGCGGACCACGCACCTACGTGCGCCGGATGCTCGTCGAGACACCCGTCGTCCACCTCGACGAGCTGACGGACGCCGAGCGTGACTGGCTGCGCACCCGGCAGCGCCGGGAGGCCCAGGCTTTCTCCGAGCTCCTGGGCCTGGAGATGGAGATCCGTGCCGAGGGCGTGGCGCTGGTGGACCCCGAAGAAGAGCTCACGGATTTGCACCTACCGGGCACCGGGACCGTCGCACAGGCCGCGCTGCTGCTGGCGGAACAGCTCGTGGAACGGCTTCGGCCGCAGGAACCGGGGCATCCGGCGACCGGCGGGACGCTCGTCATCGGGGTGGCCGTCCCGGACGGCCTGGTGGACGAGGTGCTCGCCGAGCTCATCACCGAGTACGGGCAGCGCAGCAGCTGGCAACGCGGCTACCTGGAGGACCTTCCCTCCCTGCGAGAGGCCGTACTGGACCTGCTGGTCCGCATGCGGCTGATGGCCCGCGCGGACCGGCTGCGCGCCGAGGGCGAAGGACTGCCGGAGGGGTACGTCGAAGAGGCGTCGGAAGGACGCACGGTGACCGATGTCCATGGTGCACGGCCCGGCGGCGACGGCTGGGTGCTGCTGGCCGCAGCGGCCCGCTACGCCACCCACGTCACGGTGCGCCCGGCCACCGCAGCCGGCAAAGGCACGGACGTTCAAGAGGAGTTGCCGCTATGACCACCGACGCGCGTGGCCTCGTTCCGATGCTGCGTTCCGGCCCCGCGACATCCACCAGCGCGCGCTTCCGGCTGCACCGGGCGGGCATCCAGAACGTCTGGCAGTACGACGAGCAGGACTTCTCCTTCGGCGACGGACGGCTGCTGCTGCGCGGCAAGAACGGCGCGGGCAAGTCCAAGGCCCTGGAGATGCTGCTCCCGTATCTTCTGGACGGCGACTCCCGGGCACTGGACGCGACCGGCACCGGCCGCACCACGCTCGCCTGGCTGATGCTGGACGGGTTCGAGCAGACCAACCGTCTCGGCTACCTGTGGGTGGAGTTCCGGGGCATGGCCGACGACGGCGGTCAGCGCCACCTGACGCTCGGTGCCGCCATCCGCGCCTCGAAGTCGACACAGAAGGCGCTGCCGACGTTCTTCGTCACCCCGCTGCGGATCGGTGAGGACCTGCATCTGGTCGAGGCCGGTAAGCCGCTGCCGGTCGACCGACTCAAGGAGATCGTCGGCTCCGACAACACGACCGACCGTGCGGTCCAGCACCGTGCGCGTGTGGCCCGGGAACTGTTCGGCATCACCGACGCGACGCGCTATCGCAACCTCACCCAGCTCCTCCACCGGCTGCGGCGCCCGACGGTCGGCGACCGGATCGAACACGGGGGCCTGGTCTCCCTGCTGAGCGAGACCCTGCCGGGGCTCGACGAGGACGTCGTCGAGAAGGTGGCGCGCAACCTCCATGACCTTGACGCCGTACGGGACGAACTCGGCCGCCTGGAACGCACCGACGCGGCCTTGCGCACGTTCCTCACCAGTTACCGCAGCTACCTGGCCGGGGTCCTGCGCACCTCCGCCCAGAGAGTGAGCCACGAGCTGGGCGTCCTCGCACAGCGGCGCCGGGCAGCCGGAGACGCCGCACAGCGGACGAGCGACCTGAGGACGCAGGAGGAGGAGTCGGAGGGCCGGCTGGAGACCCTGCGCGAGGAGGAGCAGGCCGCCCGGACCGACCTGGCCGCCCTGCACGCCAGTCACGCCTACCGCAGTCTGCGCGAACTGTCGGAACGCCGCGGCACGGTGGAGGCGCTGCACACCGCCGCCGCGGCCGCGTTCACCACCCTGCGGAACGCACACGACGCGGAGGAGGGCTCGGCGGAGCGGCTGGCCGAAGGTGTCGAACACCTCGGAAGTCGGCTGGCCGAGCTGGGAACCGAACACCGGGAGCTGCTGACGCAGGCGGAGAAGGCGGGGCTTCCCACCGGCCATCTCGGCGAGGCGGTAGCCCTGCCGCGCACGGTTCTGGCCCAGGCCGCCGAGACCGAACTGACGACTCCGGACGGGGAGATGCGTACCGTACGGCACCGATCGGTGGCCCGTGTGGACACCGTCACGGCGCAGGAAGGGCTGCGGTCCTGGCAGAACCAGCTGGAGGACGCCGAGTCGGTCGTGAGAAACCGGGCCCGGATGGTTCAGGAGGTAACCCGCCTCATCTCACGGGCGGACGAGGCCCGGGCCGCGGCAGCTCAGGCCGATGGCGAGCGGGAACGGCTGGAGGGCGAGGCGGAAGAGGCCGCCGGACATCTGGAGGGCAGCCGTCAGAAGGTCGCCGAGGAGAGCGGCGCCTACGCCCGCCAAGTCGCCGACTGGGCGGCGCGCACGCGGACTGCGCTGGGTATCGACTGCCCGTCACTCGACGCCGTCCACGCCACCGTCGGCCACGAGACCTCTACCGACGTGCCGTTCGCGGACCGCACGCTGCCGCCCGATATCGACAGCCAGGCGTGGCGGACAGCTCAGGCCGCGTTGGAGCCGTACGGCGAGGAACTCACCGGACGCCGGGACGCCCTGGCACTCGGCGTCAACCGGCTCGGCGAGGAACTCGACCACCTGGCGGAGCAGAAGCGGGACTGGGAGCAACGTACCGACCCCGAGCCGCCGGCCCCGCACCATCGCGCCGCCGCGAGGACGCCGGGCAGTGGAGCCCCTTTCTATCGGCTCGTGGACTTCGTGGAAGACCTGGCTCCGGCCGACCGAGCCGGTCTGGAAGGGGCGCTGGAGGCGAGTGGAATCCTGGACGCGTGGGTGAGTGCGGACGGCGTCCTTCTCGATCCGCGCACCCGGGACACCCTTCTCCAGCCGGGTCCCACGCTGTCCGACAGGCCGACTCTCGCCTCGGCCCTGCGCCCAGCCCCTGAACCGGGTTGCGGCGTCACCTCCGAGCAGGTGGGGGGTCTCCTGGCCACCATCGCACTCACATCGGCACAGGAGACCTCCGCGCACAACGCGGTCTTCTACGACGGCAGTTGGCGTCTGGGCGTACTCAGCGGTCGTCATGACAAGAGCGACACCGAGTACGTGGGGGCCGCCGTACGCGCCGAGACTCGACGACGCATTCTCGCCGAGTTGGAGGAGCGGATCGCGCATACGGACCAGCGGCTGGCCGATGTCCGCGAAGAGCTCGCCGTAGCCGATGCCATGCGTCGGGCTCTCACGCTCGCGGAACGGGACTTCCCCAGGGCGCGGAGTCTCGCGGACGCCTGGAGCAGGACCGAATCAGCCGAGCGGACGCTGCGCGACCTGACCGCCAAGGCGACCCGGGCGGCGCGGCTGGCCGAGGAGGCACGCGCTCTCGCGGTATCGGCGCGGACCGAGGCAGAGGCCACCGCCACCGCCCACGACCTGCCCGGCGACCCCGCCGCCCTGGACCGTGTGCGCACCGCACTGGCCGGCCTGCTCAGCGGTGTCGGGCATCTGCGCAGGGCCGTCGGCGGCACGGGGGAGCGGCTCGGCGCGAACCACGCCGATGCCGACCGGTACGGACGCGCCCGAGAGGATCGCCTGGCCGCAGACGAGAGCTACCGGCTCCACCTCGCTGGACTGCGCACCGCTGAGCAGGACCTACGTACCCGCGAGGAGGCCATCGGCTCGTCCGAGGAGGAGATCCTCTCCCGCGAGCAGGACACCAAGCAGCGCATCACGCACGCCGTCCAAGCGCTCCCCGCGGCACAACGAGCTCGCGACGATTTCCACGACCTGCGCGTGCGCGCGGAAGAGGACGAGAAACGCCTGCGCGGGACCCTGGCGGATCAGGAGACGGCGGTCATAGACACCGGCAGCGCTCTGCGCGGGGCTCTCGGCCGACCGGAGGTGGTGCTCGGTGCCGGCCTTGACCGGTCCTCGCTGCCCGAGTACATGTCGGACGATCCCGGCACGGACGTACGCAGCCGTCTGCGAGCGCTTCGGACCCTCGCCGACGCCGTGGAACAGGCCCTCGGCCGCCCGAAGGGCGAGGTGTCGGACAGCACCCTGCTCAACCGCCACACCGATCTGCGCGACCAACTGGCCGGCGGGTTCGACGCGCAGCTGGAGGAGCGCGACGGAATCAAGGTGTGCCGCTTGGTCGACGACCACGGGTCTCATGACGTCGCATCCGTGGGCGAGCGGATCGCGGTTCAGGCCGCGGAGGCCCGGGGACGGCTCACCGAGCGCGAACGCGAAGTGTTCCAGCGATTCCTGACCGGTGAGCTCGGCGACCACCTCTCGGCACAGGTCATCACCGCGGCGAACCTGGTCGCGGCTCTCAACGACACCCTGAAGACCGTACGCACCTCCCACGGCCTCGGTGTCGAGCTGCTGTGGAAGCTGGACGAGGACGTGGACGCGGATGTACGCGCGGCCGTCGAGCTGCTGCGCAGTCCGTCGAGCCTCCGAACGCGCGACGAGACGGAGCAGCTGCGCGAGGTGCTGCAACGCCGGATCGAGGACGCCCGCCGCGCCGACCCGTCAGCCGGTTACGCCGCCCATCTGCGGACCGCGCTGGACTACCGCGACTGGTTCCGTTTCCACACCTTCGTGGTCGAGGACGCGGCCCCGGGCCGCCGTCGGAAACTGACCGGCCGGACCGGTCTCAGCCAGGGCGAACAACGCGTGCTCTCCTACCTCGTGCTCTTCGCCGCAGCTGCCGCCCACTTCACCAGCCTCGCCGAGTCGGCACCGCACGCACCACGCCTGATCCTCCTGGACGACGCCTTCGCCAAAGTCGATGAACCCACCCACGGCCGACTGGGCCGTATCCTCGTCGACCTCGATCTCGACTTCGTCCTCACCAGCGAGCGGCTCATGGGCAACTGGCCCGAGGTTCCGTCCCTGCACATCTACGAGTGCCTCCGTGACCCCCACGTACGCGGGGTGGCCACCCTGCACTACACCTGGAACGGTCGGCACCGGCGTCTGGTGTCCGTATGAGCGGGCTGCCCGCCGCAACGCGCGACTGGCTCACGGGACCTGGACTCACCCGGCTCTGGCAGGGAGCACGTAAACGCCTGGAGAGCAACGGCGTACAGGCCACGGGTTCGCTCCGGCTGACCGCGATGAACGCCCAGGAACGCAACGACCTGTCGCTCCTCCTGGGCAAACCCCTCACAGGTGCCGCCGTGACCGTACGGCTCGACGTGCTCGACGCACGGCTACGCGCATCGGCCGCAGGACTCGGCCTCAGACAGATCCTGGAGGAACTCGGCCCACCGCTCACGGACCGCCGTGGCGCACGCGCGGACGTGGCGGCACGGCGGGAGCAGGTGTGGTCGTCCCTCGCTTCGTCACTGGACGCCTCCCCACTCGCCGACCAGGAATGGCCCCGGCAGTGGTACGACCTGCTGCGCCGTGCCGGTGTTCCGAGAGGAGTGACGCCCGAAGCTGCGGTATGGACACTCCAGCAGGCGGTCCAGGTCCTCACCGCTCTCCTCGGACCCGAAGGACCCGAACGCAACGGCACACGTGGCCGAGGAGAACTCGCTGCCATGACGACCGGCTCCGCGCACGGCCTGGACGACGGCACTTGGCTCGCACGCCTCGTTCAACGCGGTGTCGCCCTCGCCCATGGCACCGAGTTCCCCGACGACGCGGCCGGTCGACGCGCACTGTGGCGGCTGGTGTCCGTCACGCCGGACGAGGTCTCCAGCACGGTGCTCACCTACGGGCTGCGGCCCGACGGCGAGGGCTGGCGGGAGCGTGCTCTGCGGGAGCGGGCTGACCATCACGCCGAAGTTCACGTCACCCCACGCGACCTGCATGATCTTCGGCTGCAACTCCCCGCCGCAACGCTCATCCACATCTGTGAGAATCCGCGCGTGGTGGAAGCTGCGGCGGACGCGGCCTGCGTCCAGCCCCTCGTGTGCACTTCCGGCAGCGCCGCCACCGTGGTCTTCACGCTTCTCGACGCCCTCGCCGCCACAGGCTGCCACTTCGCGTACCACGGCGACTTCGACTGGCCGGGGATCGCTCTGGCCAACCGGGTCACCCGCCGCTACGAAGCCCGGCCGTGGCGCATGGGCACCGCGGACTACGAGCACCTGGCCGCTCACAGCCAGGCTGAGGGCATCCCTCAGTTGGCGCTCGACGGCCATCCGGTCAGCGCGGACTGGGACCCGGATCTCGCCCCTGCCATGACCGCCCTCGGCGTCGCGCTCCATGAGGAGGCCACTCTCGACCTTCTGGTGGACGACCTGTCGCGTCAGACATAGGGGGCGGCGGCGCCATGCTGGGTTCTGGGGAAGATCGCCAGTGTCCCTCAGCCGGTCCGTCACCGCCGCCAGACGCATGATCCCGGCCGACCTTGTCCGGAGCGTCAGCAGCAGTCCATGGGCGCAACGCGGTGATTCTGGAAGGCCGCCTGTTGTCTCCTGCCGAAGCACTAATGTGGACAAACACGTGTGGCGGAAGGATGGGGCATGCCGGAAGTGCCTGCAGAGAAGAACGAGTTGGCGCTGACGAAGGTCTTGAGACAGGCCGAGGTCGGCGAGGCGGTCGCATCCGAGCTCGAGAAGTGGCAGCAGGCACACAACACGCGGATCGTCTTCGACCGATGGCTCACCCCTGGCAAGAGCAGGGCAGTTCTGGCGGCGGTCGCACTGACTGGCCCGGTCTTCAACGGCAAAGTCGTCATGAAGGTGTGTCCTCCGGGTACGACCACTGGCCGGGAGCCCGGTCGGCACGCCAAGGCACTTGAGGAAGCCCCCGAGGGATTCGCCGAGCGGCATCTGGTCAGGCAGCCAGTTGAACCCGTCAGCGTTCCGGGTGGTATCAAGGTGATGTTCCAGGAGATCGCCGGCGGCAGCATTCGCGATGTCCGGCCGCTCTCGGCCACTCTGCGTGGTCGTGAACTGCCGGAACTCGTCGGGGAGGTGGCGCGCTCGATCCTCAGCGACTGGAACCCTACTCCAACGGACATCCGCCGCATGGCAGTGCGAGACTTCGTTCTGGACCATGTGGGCACCCGGACGGATAAGGACGGCCCGGTCGCGAAGCTGGCCGAGCAGCTGGCCTACGATCCGGTGGACGATCAAGTGCCACTATGGATCACGTTCGCAACCGGTGGGGTCGTACCTAACGTTGTTGCCTGGCTAGAACGCCCCATCTGGGACGGTCTGGACAGCGCCCACGTGCTCGCGATCCTCGGCCGGGCCCACGGCGATCTTCACGCCGACAACATTCTGCTGCCGATGTCACCAGTCGCGGACGCCACCGCGTACCGGCTGATCGATCTCTCCGGATACCGGGCTGATGCACCGCTCTCCCGAGACCTCACCCACCTGACGCTCGCTCTCATTCTCAGAGAGTTGCCGGAGCTCACGGAACGCCAACGCAGCGTCCTGGCTGAGTTCCTGGTCGATCCTGAGGAGGACACGGATGCCGTGCTCCATGTTGTGGGTCTGGGCAACCTCTCAAATGACATCGCCCAGGCCGGTGAGGTGTACGCGAGACAGCTGTCGATGCCGGACGACTGGCAGGACCAGTACCTCCTGTCGCTGGCGGGGAACGCGCTGCTTTTCGCGACGCGGGACACGACGGTTGGGCTTCAGGAGCGGGCGTGGTGCTTCCAGTTGGCCTGCAGGTCCCTGGGTCGGTTCTTCTCCATGCACGGACTGCACGCGCCCACAGCGACTGCTCCGCGATGCACCCTCACTCGGGCCGTCGAAGCTACTCCACAGGTCTCGGCCGCAGTCGACCGGCTTGCCGAGAACTGCGACCGCTGGACCGCCCGTCGTACGACCATTGCTGTCATCGATTCAGCCGCTTTCGGGGAGGAAGATCTCCAAAAGTTCGCCGGGCTCGGCTGGAACCTGGTCGTGGAGCTCAACCCGGACACCGATGTCGACGGCGGTTGGAAAGCGGCTACCTCCACGGGCGGCGGCCGGATCCACCGGCTCCAGCTGCGTGATCAGGACATGATGTTCGGCCGCAACAGCACCAACTGGATCGCGGCGGCAGGGATCCGCGGCGCGGACCCGGTCTCTCCAACCACCGCCCTGCGCCGCTGGCGCTCCACGTATCTGCCGTTCGTACGGGAGTCAATTGAAGCGCTCAACCGTCACTCAGGGAGGCCAGCGACCGTCGTCTGCTTCGGCGAGGGCGGCAGCGCTGAACGAGCTCTAGTCGAAGCTTGCATCGACGTCTTCGGCGACCGGGCGAGGATTCTCTCGATCTCGGGCACCGGCGAGGGCAGCCTTGCCGAGTACGACGCCGAACTCCTCGCGTGTGAGCCTGCGGACCTTCTGGGCGCGTTGCCTAAGCCCTCGTCGGTTGAGGCGCTACGTCGGCGGCCGAGGGTGCCGGCCGAGAAGGGCTTCGTGGATGTCCCCGACGGGTTGCTGTCGCGCTTCGAGGACGCGGCGGTACTGCTGCATTCCGAGGTCGGGGTCGAATCGGAGGCGGGCGAATACGAGGTGGGTGCCTTTTACCGGGGCCGTCCCATCTCGTGGTTCGAGCTGGACCTCCACCTGGATCTGCCGCGGGCGATCACTGAGGACTTTATCGGCCAGGTGCGCACGGCTCTGGAACAGCGCGACACCCTGCGGGTGATGCTCGCCCACAGCCCCGGCGCCGGGGGCACGACCATCGCCCGCCGGGTGGCCTGGACTCTCAAGGACGAGTTCCCCACGGTCGTGGCCCGCAGCAGCCAGGACGAAGCAGTCCTCTCTCAGCTGGCGTCCGACCTGTCGTCCGAGACGGGAAGCCCTGTCCTTCTCCTGTTGGAGCTGCTCTCTGAGTCCTCCCAGGAGCGGTTGTACGAGTTGCTGCGGGCGAGCAGTGTGCCGGTCGTAATGCTGATCACCGCACGCCGCAGTTCTGTCGGCCATGGTGTCGCCCAGGCGTCGACCCAGCGCAGTCTGCGGGTCGGGGCGATGCAGCGGGACGACCGGTTCAAGATGGCCCGGCACTTCACTGATCTAGTGCCGGACCGAGAGGACACCCTATTTAAGCTGGTTACGGAGGATTCCGACCACAGCGTTCCGTTCTTCTTCGCCCTGACTGCATTCAACAATGAGTTCGAGGGGCTGCCCGGATACGTCGCCCCGTTCCTCGACCAGATCTCGGACGTCGACCGGGAGATCTGCATACTGCTGGCCCTGGCCCACCGCTTCAGTGGTGTTCCGGTGTCCTCGGACTTGTTCACGAACCTGCTCGGGGTGGCGCCAGCCGACGACGTGGATCTCCGTCTGCATGTCGACGATCGAGTGCTGCCACTTCTGATCGAGGAGAGCGACGGAATGTGGCGGCTGTCGCACAGCCTGATCGCCGAGGAGGTGCTGCGTCAGCTGCTGGCACCGTCTGGAGCGACCACGGGTCCGGAGGACTGGAAAGCCGCGCTGCCGGGTTGGTCCGAAACGCTCATCGCTCAAGCTGGCCGGGTCTTCCAGAACCGCCTCCCGGACGACATGAAGATCCTGCTGGACCGCCTCTTCATCATGAGGGATGCCCGGGAACCCGTGGAGTTCCAGCGGACCGGCACTTACACGGAGCTGCTTCAGCAGATGACCGTGCCCGGGCGCAAGCAGGTGATGCATGCCCTAGTACAGGCGTTCCCGAACGAATCGCACTACTGGGGCCACTACGGTCGCCTGCTGTCCTACGACTCGAGGGACTTCGAGGGGGCCCTGGGCGCGGTGGACAAGGCCATCTTGCTCGCTCCAAGCGACCCGCTGCTGCACCACATGCGAGGTATGGTCTTCCGGAACGAGATCAGGTCCGTGATTGAAAACCGGACCTACTCCCGCCTGGACATAA
>NZ_JBEYFC010000139.1:0-19591 GCF_040634175.1 Streptomyces sp. NPDC007162 | reverse complement strand
GGGCCCTGATCACCGCATACGGTGATCAGGGCCCGCTGTTTCCCGGCCATCCGGCCATGAAGATCACGGAAAGGTCTCGTACGCGGTACTGACTCCGGCTCCTCCCTGTGGCTAACATCACGCCAGCGGTGGCGATGTTGCCACGGCGTTACGGAGGTGCGACGTGCTGCCAGTACGGGGACGAGACGGCCGAGACGTCAGGCCTGCCCGCATCCTGGGCACCCGCACCGCGTGGACACCCGTCGGCGACGGCGAGTTCTTCTGCCCGGGCTGCGGAGGCGACCGCAACTACCAGCGGCTCACCGGCCGCCGCCGCTTCACCCTGCTCGGCGTGCCCGTGCTGCCCCGCGGCACCACCGGGCCGGTCGTGGAGTGTGCCGCCTGCCGCCACCACTACGGCACCGACGTCCTCGACCACCCCACCACTTCCCGGTTCTCGGCGATGCTGCGCGACGCCGTGCACACCGTCGCGCTCGCCGTCCTCGCCGCCGGCGGCACCTGCTCCCGTACCTCCCTGGAGGCGGCGGCGGTCGCGGTGCGCGCGGCCGGGTTCGAGGACGCCACGGAGGACCGGCTGGGCGCCCTCGTCGACGCCCTCGCGGCCGACACCGGCCGGGTCTTCGAGCAGCCGGGCGGCGCGAGCCTCGCCATAGAGCTGCACGAGGCCCTCGACCCGCTCGCCCCCCACCTCGCGCCGGCGGGACGGGAGGCCCTGCTCCTTCAGGGCGCCCGGATCGCCCTCGCCGACGGCCCCTACACCCACCCCGAACGCGAGGTCCTCGGCACGGTCGGCGCGGCCCTGACCATCTGTGCCGACGACGTGACCCGGCTGCTGGCCGCCGCCCGCACCCCCTCCTGACCCGGGCGGGGAACCGACGGGCCACCGCGGGGCGAGCTGACGGGGTACCAAACCTTGTGACCCTTTTGGCTGTTGTGGGGTGCGATGCCGGTATACAGGGGAAAAA
Source organism: Streptomyces sp. NPDC007162 (assembly GCF_040634175.1). Classification (NCBI taxonomy): domain Bacteria; kingdom Bacillati; phylum Actinomycetota; class Actinomycetes; order Kitasatosporales; family Streptomycetaceae; genus Streptomyces; species Streptomyces sp. NPDC007162. Next base: position 18,626 of record NZ_JBEYFC010000139.1, on the reverse strand, counting down.
TGAAAGGGTGACCCAAGAGTCTCCTGTGATCCGCGTCAGCCGCATCGTCCTGGCCGGCTCCCTGCTCCTCGGGGCGTTCACGGTCGAGCCCAGGGCCTGGGCGGCCACCTGCGAGTCCTCCGTGCCCTACGTCTCCGGTGAGGGCGGCTACGCCCAGTACCGCATCCCGGCCGTCGTCCGCACCGGGCACGGCACCCTGCTCGCCTTCGCGGAGGGCCGGCAGTCCACCACCGGCGACAGCGGTGACATCGATGTCGTCCTGAGGCGCTCCACCGACGGCGGCTGCACCTGGGACCCGCTCCGGGTGGTGGCCGACGGCAAGGGGAACACCCGCGGCAACCCCGCACCCGTGGTCGACCCGGCGAGCGGCGACGTGGTCCTGGTGACCTCCTACAACGACGGCTCGGTGAGCGAGGACCAGATCATGCGCGGCCGGGTCACCGAGGGGCAGAGCCGCCGGGTGTTCGTGCAGCGCAGCCGGGACGACGGCCGCCACTTCACCGCGCCGCACGAGGTCACCGCCCAGGTGAAACCGGCCGGCTGGCGCTGGTACGCGACCGGTCCCGGACACGCCGTCGCCATCGCCCGGGGACCGCACCGGGGCCGCCTGGTCGTCGCCGCCGACCACTCCGCCGCCCCGCGCGCCGGTTCCCCGGACAGCGGCCGGGAGTCCAAGTACTACGGCGGCCACGCCATCTACAGCGACGACCACGGCCGCAGCTGGCACCTGGGCTTCGTCGACGACTCCTACACCGGCCACGACAACGCCAACGAGACCACCGCCGCCGAACTCCCCGACGGCCGCCTCTACTTCAACGCCCGCGACCAGAACGGCTCCAGCCCAGGCAACCGGCTCGACGCCTGGTCCAGCGACGGGGCCGAGACCCTGGACGCCCGGTTCACCGTGCAGCCGACGCTCCGGCAGGTCCCCGTGGTCGAGGGCTCGGTCCTGCAACTGCCGGGCGCCGACGCCCCGTTGCTCTTCTCGGCGCCCTCGGTCCCGACGGCCCGCAAGGCCATGGCCCTGTGGACCAGCACGGACGAGGGCATCACCTTCGAGAGACTCACCACCCTCTCCGGCCTGAAGGCGGCCTATTCGGACCTGGTACAGGTGGCCAAGGGCACGGTGGGGGTGCTGTACGAGACGGGCACGAGAACGGCGTACGACACCATCGAGTTCCGCCGGCTCAAGAGCCCCGGGTAGCCCGTCCAGCCCCACGGCGGCCGAGGGCGTCATCCTCGAACGGACCGTCTGACGGCCGCCCCGGCCTCGTCGCCCGGCACGCGGGCCGCACCGTGACCGTCGCCGCGTTCGACCTCGCCGACGGCCGGGTCACCCGCATCCGGGCGGTCCGCAACCCCGACAGGCTCCGCCTCTGGAACCCCCGCACCGAGCTGATCCCGCCCGGACCGCCCCGCCCGCCGGGCAACCGAATCGGGGCGTCCGGTGGTCTGGAGGGCGAGGGGGTGGCCCGATGCAGGCCGAACTAGAGGCCCAGTTCCAGGAATTCGTCAGAGCGAGATGGACCCATCTGGTCCGGACCGCCTATCTGCTCACCGGAGATCCGCACCACGCGGAGGACCTCACGCAGACCGCGCTGGCGAAGGCGTACCGGTCGTGGCGCCGCGTCTCGCGGACCGACCGCCCGGAGGCCTACGTCCGCCGCATGCTGGTCAGCTGCAACAGCGACAGGTTCCGCAAGCGCCGGGTGACCGAGTCGCTGACCGCCGCGCCACCGGAGCGCGTGCTGTACGACGACGCCGTGTCCCGCGCCGACGAGCGCGGCGCCCTGCTCGCCGCGCTGGCCCAGCTTCCGCCCAAGCAGCGTGCGGTGGTGGTGCTGCGGTACTGGGAGGACCTGTCCGAGGCGGAGGTCGCCGACGTGCTCGGCTGCTCCCAGGGCACCGTGAAGAGCCAGGCGTCCAAGGGCCTGGCCAAGTTGCGTACGATTCCAGGGCTCGCGCAGGCCATGAGCCACGCGGCGCCCTCCCAGGGAGGCACCAGGTGAGCGAAGAGACGCGGGGCGGGGGCGCGGAGCCGGACTTCGAGGAGCGGCTCCGGGCGCTGCTGGCGGGGGACGCGGCGCAGGTGCGGCCGTCGCCGGTGCCGTACCCGGAGATCCGCAGGCGGGGCCTGGTGGAGCGGCGGCGCCGCATGGGCGTGACCGGGGCGGCGCTGGCGGCGCTGGCGGCGGTACCGGTCGGCGCGTACGCGCTGGGCGGCGGCTCCACCGTGACGAGCCCGGCCGGAGCCGGCCCCACCGCGCTCGCCAGCGCCCACCCGGCCCCGACCGGCGCGGCCACCCCGACGCCCTCGGCCACCCCGACGGCCCCGGGCCGCCCGGCGTCCGCGGCGCACCAGCTGCTGGACGGGATCACCTTCGAGCAGGCGGCCGCCGGACTCGGCAAGTGCCTCGACGACAACGAGGCGCACCGCACGCCCAAGGAACCGGCCTACACCGACCTCGGCAGGCCCGCCGACTACCGGATCATCCTGGCGATGCGCAGCACCGGTGACTCCAACACCCCCGGCGACGGCTACTTCGTGGTCGCGGTCCGCCAGAAGCCGGTGCCGGCCCGGCTCATCTGCACCGTCAAGGACGGCGCGGCCTCCGGCCTGAACACCAGCATCGGCGACCCCTTCGGGGACGCGAAGACGCCCGTGGTGCCGGACATCAACAGCGGCAAGCTGTACCAGCAGTCGGTCATCGACAAGGGCAACTGGAAACTGCCGTTCCGCTGGGGGATCATCGGCGGCCACCGCGCCTCGGTGACCCGGATGACCGTCTCCTACGGCGACGGCGCGGGCCAGGTGGTCCTCGACCACGGCTGGTTCGTCGCCACCGGCACCCTGCACCAGCAGGTCACCAGGGCCCCGCACCTCAAGGGCTACGACGCGACCGGCAAGCTCGTCTACGACTCCGACCAGGACGGCTCCTACGAGAAGACGCTGCCCTAGGTCCGGCGTCCGTTCAGGGGCGCCATTGGTCCCACCTCTGGTGTTTTACGCCATTCGCGCGCCTTGCCTTGACCGCCCCTGAACCCCCTCTTATGGTCGCGCTTACCCAGGACGTCCGACGTCTCCTTCCCCCCACGCCGGAGGCACCGTGCGCGATCAGGCGACCCATGCCCGCAGGACGTTCCTGAGACACGCGGGCGTCCTGGGCGCCGCCGCCTCGCTGACCTCCCTGCCCTCGCTGACGGCCTGCGGACCCGAGTCCACCGTCGACCTCGGCGGCGAGGGCTCCGACCGCACCCTGACCGCCGTGATCGGCTACGGCAACGACGGCAGCTGGGACCCCACGCAGACCGCGTCCGCGTTCGCGATGGCCGCCAACAACCACATCTACGAGGGCCTCGCCGACACCGACCCGATCACCCGTGCCCCCTACCCGGCGCTGGCGACCCGGCTGCCGGCCGACCCGGACGCCACCACCTGGCGGTTCACCCTGCGCCGGGGGGCCACCTTCCACGACGGGAAACCGGTCACCGCCGACGACGTCGTCTTCGTCTTCGACCGGATCCTCGACCCGGGCACCCCGACCCTCGTCCAGGGCTTCTTCGCGAGCTGGCTGAAGGAGGTCCGCAAGGTCGGCACCCGGACCGTCGACCTGGTGCTCCGCTTCCCCTTCCCGGACGGCGTCGCCCGGCTCACCCTCGCCAAGATCATGCCGAGGCACGTGTTCGCCCGGCCCGGTGCCTGGGACGACGCTATCAGGGGACTGGCGGTGGGCTCGGGACCGTACCGGCAGACCGGCCACCACCCGAAGTCGAACACCACCTTCGCCGCGTACGACCGCTACAACGGCCCCCGCAGGCCCGCCTTCCGGCGCATGAACTGGCTGACGATCGTCGACGCCGCCTCCCGCGTCGCCAGGATCTCCGGGGTGGACGCGGGCGCCCAGATCTCCGACAACATCCCCTACGCCAACATCCCCCGCCTCGAACAGGGCGGCCTCTCGGTCGGCGGCGGCGCCGGGATGAACAACCTGTTCCTGATGTTCAACACCCGCCACCCGCCCTTCGACGACGTCCGGGTCCGCCAGGCCCTGCACTACGCCATCGACAAGCGGGAGATCGTCGAGGTCGCCCTCAGGGGCCACGGAAGACCCGCCAGTTCGTTCCTCGACGAGGCCAACCCCGCCTACCGCAGGGCGAGGACGGTCTACGACCACGACCCGCAGAAGGCGAAGGCGCTCCTGCGGGCCGCCGGAGTCAGCGGGCTGCGCATCGACCTCCTCGCCGTCGACGTCAGCTGGACCGTCGACTGCCTGCCCACCATCAAGTCGTCCTGGGACGCGATCGGCGTCCCCACGACCCTGTCCCCGCAGGAGACCACGGCCGTGTTCACCAAGATGGACCAGAAACAGGACTACCAGGTCGTCGCCGCCGTCTCGAACCCCAACCAGTTCGGCCTCGACGCCGACCTGATCATGCACTACAACTACGGCCCCGGGAACCTCTGGACGGGCTACGCCCGCTGGGCCGACCACCCGGTCGCGAAGCGGCTCTTCGAGGACATGGACGCGGCCACCCGCGAACCGGACCCCGGGAAGAAGAAGGCGATGATCCAGGACTACCTCGACGTCGTCGCCGAACAGGCCGTCATCTACCCGGTCGTCCACAACGAACTGATCACCGCCTGGGACCCGCACCGGCTCACCGGGATAAGGGCCCAGCCCTACCCCGGCATCAACGTCCTCACCGCCAAGTGGGCCTGACGGCATGGACGCCGTCCTGCGCATCCTGCTGCGCCGCATCGCCCTGCTGGTGCCGCTGCTGCTCGGCATCGCCCTGTTCGTGTTCCTGGTGATGCGCTTCTCCGACGTCGACCCGGCGTCCGCGTTCTTCCAGGGCGCCAACCCCACCCCGCGGCAACTCCACGACTTCCGGGAGCGAAACGGCCTGCTCGACCCGCTCCCGCTGCGCTACGCCCACTTCGTCCGCGACCTGCTCCACGGCGACCTCGGCACCAGCGCCCTGACCCGCACCCCGGTCCTCGACCAGGTCCTCACCGCGCTCCCGCTCACCCTCCAGCTGACCTTCCTGGGCCTGTCCGTCGCCGTCGTCCTGGCCCTGGCCGGCGGGATCACCGCGGCCGTCTTCCGCGACCGCCTGCCGGACCAGGTCATCCGCGTGCTCTCCCTGATCGGCGTCGCCGCCCCCGCCTTCTGGCTGGCCCTGCTGATGATCCAGTACCTCGCCGTCGACCGCGGCTGGTTCCCGACCGGCGGCTACATCAACCCCGAGGACTCGGTCACCGGCTGGCTGCGGACCATGGCCCTGCCCGCCCTCGCGCTCTCCCTGCCGGTCGCCGCCCAGCTCACCCGGATCGTCCGCACCTCGGTCGTCGAGGAACTCGACAAGGACTACGTCCGCACCGCCGTCGGCAGCGGCCTGCCGCCCCATGTCGTCGTCGGCCGCAACGTGCTGCGCAACGCCCTGGTCAACCCGCTGACCGTGCTCGGGCTGCGGGTCGGCTACCTGCTCGGCGGCGCGGTCGTCATCGAGACCGTCTTCGCGCTGCCCGGCATGGGCAAGCTGCTCATCGACGCCGTCCAGAACGGCGACCCCGCCGTCGTCCAGGGCGTCGTCCTCACCACCGCCACCGGCTTCGTCGTCGTCAACCTCGTCATCGACCTCCTCTACCTCCTGGCCAACCCGCGCCTGAGGGAGGCGGCATGACGACGTTCACCCGCGCGGACCTCACCACCGCCCTCGCCCGCCCCGGCGTACGGCTGCGCAGGCTGCCGCGGCCGTCGAAGGCGGCCCTCGCCTTCCTCGCCGTGATCGTCCTGGTGGCCCTGTGCGCCCCCCTGCTCGCCCCCGACGACCCGCTGGCCCAGCAGGCCCCCGTCGACGGCACCGGCCACCCCTCCGCGGGCCACTGGATGGGCCAGGACAGCCTCGGCCGGGACATCCTCAGCCGGCTGATGTACGGCGCCCGCTGGTCCCTCGCCATCGGCCTCGGCGCGACCGGCCTGGCGCTGCTCGCCGGGGCGCTCCTCGGAGCCCTGGCCGCCACCTCCCGCAGGGCCGTCGACGAGACGCTGATGCGCTGCCTGGACGTGGTGATGGCCTTCCCCGGCATCGCCCTCGCCGCGGTCCTGGTCGCCGTCTTCGGCGGCGGCATCACCGTCCTGATCTGCGCGATCGCCTTCCTCTTCACCCCGCCGGTGGCCCGCGTCGTACGGGCGAACGTCCTCGACCAGTACGGCGAGGACTACGTCACCGCGGAACGCGTGATCGGCGCCCGCACCCCGCACATCGTCGTCCGCCACGTGGCGGTCAACTGCCTCGCCCCGATCCTCGTCTTCTGCACGGTCCAGGTCGCCGAGGCCATCGTCTTCGAGGCGTCCCTGTCCTTCGTGGGCGCGGGCGTGCGGCCCCCCGACCCGTCCTGGGGCAGCGTCATCGCGGACGGCAAGAACATGGTCCTGACCGGCGGCTGGTGGGCGACCCTCTTCCCCGGCCTGCTGATCCTCCTCACGGTCCTCTCCCTGAACCTGCTCTCCGAGGGAGTCTCCGACGCCTGGGCGTCCCCGCCCCCGAGACCGACGGAACCGACGGAGGCCGACCCGGTGGGGACCGTCGAGCGGGCCGAGGTCCTGGAACTGCCCGGCCTGACCGAGGCGGGGGAGCGGCTACGAGCACGGGCCCGACCCTTGCCCTCCCGGGAGGGCCCACCGGTCCTGTCCGTGCAGAACCTCACCATCGGCTTCCCCGACCGCCACCACGGCGTGCACGTCGTCGACGGCATCGCCTTCGAGGTGTACCCCGGCGAAGTCCTCGGCCTGGTAGGGGAGTCAGGCTGCGGAAAGTCCCTCACCGCTCTCACGATCATGGGCCTGCAACCGAAGACGGCCAGGGTGACGGGCCGGATCCTTTTCAACACCGCCGCTTGGAGCGCCCCGCCAGGGGCGCGGGGCCGTACTGAATATGCGGCTACCGCCGCGCGGGCGCGAGCAACCCCCACGCACCCGCGGTCGTCCGTCGACCTCACCACCCCCCACCCCCGCCTCCTCGGCCACGAGATCGCGATGATCTACCAGGACGCCCTGTCCTCCCTGAACCCCTCCATGACCGTCGACGCCCAGCTCAAGCAACTCACCCGGCGCGGCGGCCACCGCACCCCCACCGAACTCCTCACCCTCGTCGGCCTGGACCCCACCCGCACCCTCCACAGCCGCCCCCACGAACTCTCCGGCGGCCAGCGCCAGCGCGTCCTCATCGCCATGGCCCTCTCCCGCGACCCCCGCCTGATCATCGCCGACGAACCGACCACCGCCCTCGACGTCACCGTCCAGGCCCAGGTGATGGAACTCCTCCTGCGCCTGCGCGAGGAACTCGGCTTCGCGCTGATCCTGGTCTCCCACGACCTCGCCCTCGTCGCGGACGTCACCGACCGCGTGGTGGTGATGTACGGCGGACAGATCGTGGAGACCGGCGTCACGGCGGAACTCGTGGGTTCCCCGGCCCACCACTACACCCGCGGCCTGCTCGGCAGCGTCCTCTCCCTGGAGTCCGGCGCCGAACGGCTCACCCAGATCAGGGGCGCGGTCCCGGCGCCCGCCGACTTCCCGGCGGGCTGCCGTTTCAGCGACCGCTGCCCCGCGGCGGACGAGCGCTGCCGTACGACACCCCCGGCCCTCCTCGGCACCCCCGCCCACACCGCGGCCTGCCACCATCCGGCCGTCGACCTGGCGGGCACGGAGGTGGTGTCATGAGCGCGGTGGAGCTGTCCGGCGTCCACGTGGTGCACCGGGCCCGCGGCGGCGGCCTGTTCGGCCGGGACCGGGTGTACGCGCTGACCGGCGCCGATCTGCGCGTGGCGGCGGGCGAGACGGTCGGGGTGGTCGGCGAGTCGGGGTGCGGGAAGTCGACGCTGGCGAAGGTGCTGGTGGGCATCCAGCGGCCGACCGCCGGCACGGTCACCTTCCAGGGCCGCGACCTGTGGTCGATGTCCGCGGCCGAACGCCGGACCACCGTCGGCGCGGGCACCGGCCTGGTCCTCCAGGACCCCTCGACGGCCCTGAACCGCCGGCTGCCCGTCGGCCGTGTCCTGCGGGACCCGCTGGATGTGCACCAGCGTGGCACCAGGGCCGAACGGGAGGACCGGGTAAGGGAGTTGATGAGCCTGGTCGGGTTGCCGAGGGCCCTCGCCGAGGCGCTGCCCGGCCAGCTCTCCGGCGGTCAGCGCCAGCGCGTCGCGATCGCCCGCGCGCTCGCCCTCGACCCGCCGCTGGTGGTGGCGGACGAACCGACCAGCGCCCTGGACGTCTCGGTGCGCGCCCAGATCCTCAACCTCCTCCTCGACCTGCGCGAACGCCTCGGGCTCGCGCTGGTCCTCGTCTCCCACGACATCCAGACGGTACGGCGGATGAGCGACCGGGTGATCACCATGTACCTGGGCCGGATCGTCGAGGAGACCCCGGCCGCCGAGGTCGCCGCGGGCGCCCGCCACCCGTACACCCGGGCCCTGTTCTCGGCCGCCCCCGGCCTGCTCGACCCCGTCGACCCGGTCCCGCTCACCGGCCCGGTGCCCTCGGCGACCCGGCCGCCGTCCGGGTGCCCGTTCCGTACCCGCTGCGGGCGGGCGGACGACGAGTGTGCCGTCCGCATGCCTGACTTCGCGGCCGCGTCACGGCCCGGTCACCGCTATCGCTGTCATCACCCTGTCCATCCTGGGGAGGAGGACCAGCCGAGCCGCCGTCTGCCCAGGGAGCCCCGATGACCCTGCCCACCCCGCTCACCGGAGTCGTACCGCCCGTCTGCACGCCCCTGACCCCGGACCGCGAGGTGGACGTCCGCTCCCTGTGCGGGCTCGTCGACCATCTGACGGAGGCCGGCGTGGACGGCCTGTTCGTCCTCGGCTCGACCTCCGAGGCGGCGTACCTGACGGACCGGCAGCGCAGGCTGGTCACGGAGACGGTGGTCTCCCGGGTGGGTGGCCGGCTGCCGGTCCTGGCGGGCGTGATCGACATGACGACGCCCCGGGTCCTGGACCACGTGGCGTCCGCCACCTCCGCCGGTGCGGACGGGATCGTGGTCACCGCCCCCTTCTACACCCGCACCCACCCCGCCGAGATCGCCCGCCACTTCCGCCTGGTCGCCGACCGCTCGCCCGTCCCCGTGATCGCCTACGACATCCCGTCCGCCGTCCACACCAAGCTCCCCGCCGGTCTGGTCCTCGAACTGGCCGCCGAGGGGGTGCTGGCCGGTCTGAAGGACTCCAGCGGTGACCTGGCGGGCCTGCGCGAGGTCGTCGTCGGCAGCCGCGGCCTGCCCGGTTTCGGCGCGTTGACGGGCTCCGAGCTGACCGTCGACTCGGCGCTCGCGCTGGGCGCCGACGGGGTGGTCCCGGGGCTCGCCAACGTCGACCCGGACGGGTACGTCCGGCTGTACCGCCTCTGCCGGGCGGGTGACGGGGAGCGGGCCCGGGCGGAGCAGGAGCGGCTGTGCGGCCTCTACCGGATGACCGGCGTCGGCGACCCGGGCCGGATGGGCGGGAGCTCGGCCGCGCTGGGGGCGTTCAAGGCGGCGCTGCATCTGCGCGGGGTGATCGACTGCCCGGTCACGGCCGAACCCCAGGTGCCGCTGTCGGAGACGGAGACGGAGTGCGTGGCGAAGTTCCTCGCGGGAGCGGGGCTGCTGTAGGCGCCCGGGACCCGGTCGCGGGGACAGACTCCGGCCGAGTCTAGGCACGCAGCGCCACCTCAGTGATGCGAAGCGTGAAATCGGCAGGGGCGGGGGAGCCAGGTGAGGTGAACGCGAAGAACCTCCCGGTCGGCTCCTGCGCCGTCGACACCCGTACCGGACGGCTGGGCATCGTCATGGGTCACGAGGGTCCCTACGTGCAGTTGAGGCCGTACGGGGGAGGACGTGAGTGGGACGCCCACCCGGACGCCGTGCGCGTCGCCACCCAGGCCGAACGGCTCAGCGCGGCCACCGCCCACGCCAACGCCCGCAGCCGCGGGGAAGTCCCTTGAAGGTTCCGGCCGGGCCCGGCGCACCGCCGCGGCAGGGCAGAATGGGCCCATGAGCCTGTTCCGCGACGACGGCATCGTGCTGCGCACCCAGAAGCTGGGTGAGGCGGACCGGATCATCACGCTGCTCACCCGCGGTCACGGCCGGGTGCGGGCCGTCGCTCGGGGGGTACGGCGGACCAAGTCCAAGTTCGGGGCCCGGCTGGAGCCGTTCTCCCATGTCGACGTGCAGTTCTTCGCCCGGGGGAGCGAGCTGGTCGGCCGCGGGCTGCCGTTGTGCACGCAGAGCGAGACCATCGCGCCGTACGGCGGCGGGATCGTCGCCGACTACGCGCGGTACACCGCCGGGACGGCCATGCTGGAGACCGCCGAGCGGTTCACCGACCACGAGGGCGAGCCGGCCGTGCAGCAGTACCTGCTGCTGGTGGGGGCGCTCAGGACCCTCGCCCGCGGCGAGCACGCGCCCCACCTGGTCCTCGACGCCTTCCTGCTGCGCTCCCTCGCCGTCAACGGCTACGCCCCCAGCTTCGAGGCCTGCGCCAAGTGCGGTATGCCCGGCCCCAACCGGTTCTTCTCGGTCGCCTCCGGCGGCAGCGTCTGCGTGGACTGCCGGGTGCCCGGCAGCGTCGTACCCTCGCCGGGGACCCTGGTACTCCTCGGGGCGCTGCTTACGGGAGACTGGGAGGCGGCGGACGCGGCCGAGCCGCGTCACGTCCGGGAGGGCAGCGGCCTCGTGTCCGCGTATCTGCACTGGCATCTGGAGCGGGGGCTGCGCTCGCTCAGGTATGTAGAGAAAAGCTAGGCGGCGAAAAGCCAGAGGGAGACGAGAAGCACATGGTCGTACGCGGGATCCTGGGACGCCGGCGCCGCGAGTACAGCGCGCCGGAGCCGCACCCCTCCGGTGCCCGCCCGCCCAAGCTCCCGGGCGAGCTGGTCCCGGGCCATGTGGCCATCGTCATGGACGGCAACGGCCGCTGGGCGAAGGAGCGCGGACTGCCGCGCACCGAGGGCCACAAGGTCGGCGCGGAGCAGGTGCTGGACGTGCTGCAGGGCGCGATCGAGATCGGCGTCCGCAACATCTCGCTGTACGCCTTCTCCACCGAGAACTGGAAGCGTTCGCCCGACGAGGTCCGCTTCCTGATGAACTTCAACCGCGACTTCATCCGCAAGTCCCGTGACCAGCTCGACGGACTGGGCGTCCGGGTGCGCTGGGCGGGCCGGATGCCCCGGCTGTGGAAGTCGGTCGCCAAGGAGCTCGAGGTCGCCCAGGAGCAGACCAAGGACAACGACCTGCTCACCCTGTACTTCTGCATGAACTACGGCGGACGTGCCGAGATCACCGACGCGGTGCAGTCGATCGCCGAGGAGGTGAGGGCGGGCCGCCTCGACCCGGCGAAGATCACCGAGAAGACCCTGCAGAAGCACATGTACTACGGGGACATGCCGGACGTGGACATGTTCCTGCGGCCCAGCGGCGAACAGCGCACCTCCAACTACCTGATCTGGCAGAGCGCCTACGCCGAGATGGTCTTCCAGGACGTCCTGTGGCCCGACTTCGACCGCCGCGACCTGTGGCGGGCGTGCGTCGAGTACGCCTCGCGCGACCGGCGGTTCGGCGGGGCGATCCCCAACGAGGAGCTGCTGGCCATGGAGGGTGACCAGGACAGTGACTGACGGCCCGCGGGGTCCTTCGACCGGAGCCGACCCGTGCCGGTACGATCCCGCCTCATGGTCATGGACATGGGGCGGGACGCCGGGCAGGGCGTGGTGGAGCTGGCCTACCGGCACGTCGTGGGGGACTTCCAGGGGGCGCTGCGGGAACGCGAACGGTTGCGGCCGCGGAGATGGCTACGGCGCTCGGTCGTCCCTCTGATCGCGTTCGCCTTCGTACTGAACGCCTCGCTCTCGGCGGCGGGGCGCGAGAAGCCCAACTGGATCCTGCTGATCCTCGTGCCCCTGACCGCGGCCCTGCTGTTCCTCACCCCCCGGCTCCAGGCCCGCGCCTTCCTCAAGCTCGCCGCCCGCAGCGGCGCGTTCCGCGCGACCGTGTCGGACGCGGGCCTGACGGTGGCCAACGACAACAGCACGACGTCGGTCAACTGGTCCGCACAGCCCCGCTACCGGGAGACCGAGGACGCCTTCATCACCTACAGCGACGACAAGAACGCCGCCAGCTTCACCGTGCTGCCCAAACGGGGCCTCGCGGACCCCGGCGACACCGACCGGCTGCGCGCGATCCTCGACCGGCACCTCGCGCGCGCCTAGCTCAGCAGCGCTCCGCGCAGTCCGCGCAGGTGCCGAAGATCTCCACGGTGTGGGCCACGTTGACGTACCCGTGCTCCGCGGCGACCGCCTCCGCCCACTTCTCGACGGCCGGCCCCTCCACCTCCACCGCCTTGCCGCAGGCTCTGCACACGAGGTGGTGGTGGTGCTCGCCGGTGGAGCAGCGCCGGTACACCGACTCCCCCTCGGACGTGCGCAGCACATCCACCTCACCGGCGTCGGCGAGGGACTGCAGCGTGCGGTACACCGTGGTGAGGCCCACCGAGTCACCCTTGTGCTTGAGCATGTCGTGCAGTTCCTGCGCGCTGCGGAACTCCTCGACCTCGTTCAGGGCCGCCGCCACGGCTGCCCGCTGACGGGTCGAGCGGCCCTTCACGGGCTGTCCAGCGGTCGTCACCGGTTGCCTCCTCGCCTCTTCGCCTCTGCCGGGCCATTGTGCCAGCCCGGGCCGAGGCCGTTCAGACGCCGACCTCGTCGGCGGCTCCCCGTCCGGCCGGGATCGCGCACTCCGCCGGGTCCCCGGCGGGGCATCGCTCGGCGGCCGCGCGGGCGCGTCGGCGGGCCAGCGGAGCGGCCAGCACGCTCAGTGCGAAGAACGCGGCGATGGTCAGCAGCACGATCGTCGCGCCCGGCGGGACGTACTGGTAGTACGAGGTGATCGTGCCCCCGATCGACACCGTCACACCGATCGCCACGGCGATCGCGAAGGTGGCCGCGAAGCTGCGGCTCAACTGCTGGGCCGCGGCCACCGGTACGACCATCAGCGCCGACACCAGCAGCAGCCCCACCACCCGCATCGCGACCGTCACGGTCACCGCCGCGGTGACCGCTGTCAGCAGGTTCAGCGCCCGTACCGGCAGGCCCGTGACCCGCGCGAACTCCTCGTCCTGGCTGACCGCGAACAGCTGCCTGCGCAGGCCGAGGGTGACCACCAGGACGAACGCGGCCAGCAGGCAGATCGCGGTCACGTCGGACTGCGACACCGTGGACAGCGAGCCGAAGAGGTACGACATCAGGTTGGCGTTGGAGCCGCCCGGCGCGAGGTTGATCAGCATGACGCCGCCCGCCATGCCGCCGTAGAAGAGCATCGCGAGGGCGATGTCGCCGCGCGTGCGGCCGTACCAGCGGATCAGTTCCATCAGGATCGCGCCGAGGACGGAGACGGCCGTGGCCATCCACACGGGGGAGGTGGAGAGCAGGAAGCCGAGGCCGACGCCGGTCATCGCGACGTGGCCGATGCCGTCGCCCATCAGGGCCTGGCGGCGCTGGACGAGGTAGATGCCGACGGCGGGGGCGGTGATGCCGACCAGGACGGCGGCGAGCAGGGCCCGCTGCATGAAGGCGTAGTCAAGGAAGTCCATCAGCTCAGCAGTCCTGTGCGCAGGGGTGTGTGCTCGTCGTGGGGGTGGACGTGGTCGTGGCCGGGCAGGGCGTGCTGGCCGACCGCGCGCGGCGGCGGCCCGTCGTGCAGGACGCAGCCGTCGCGGAGCACGACCGCGCGGTCGATCAGCGGTTCCAGCGGGCCCAGTTCGTGCAGGACGAGGAGGACCGTGGCGCCCTGCTCGACCTGTTCGCGCAGGGTCCGCGCGAGGATCTCCTGGCTGGCCAGGTCGACGCCCGCCATCGGCTCGTCCATGATCAGCAGTTCGGGGCGGGCGACCAGCGCGCGGGCGATCAGCACCCGCTGGTGCTGGCCGCCGGAGAGCGCCTCGACGTTGTCCTTGGCCCGGTCCGCCATCCCGACCAGGCCGAGGGCGTCCCGTACGGCCTCGTGGTCGGCCTTGCGGAAGAGGCCGAAACGGGTGCGGGAGAGCCGGCCGGCGGAGACCACCTCGGTGACGGTGGCGGGGACGCCGCCCGCCGCGGTGGTGCGCTGCGGGACGTACCCGACCCGCGACCACTGGCGGAAGGTGCGGCGGGGGGTGCCGAAGAGTTCGATCTCGCCGCCGCTCACCGGCACCTGGCCGATGACGGTGCGGATCGCCGTCGACTTGCCGGAGCCGTTCGCGCCGAGCAGCGCGACCACCTCGCCGCGGTGCACGGTGAGGTCGATGCCGCGCAGCACGGGGCGTGAGCCCAGCTCGGCGGTCACCCCGCGCAGGGATATGACGGGCTCGCCGGTCATCTCGTCGTCTCCTGTCACTTGGCGCCCAGCGCCTGCTGGAGCGCTGTGAGGTTGGCTTCCTGGACGGCGAAGTAGTCCTTGCCGCGGGACTTGCCGGTGATGCCCTCGATCGGGTCGAGGACATCGGTCCTCAGGCCGGCGTCGGAGGCGATGGTCTTCGCGGTCTTGTCGCTGACGAGCGTCTCGTAGAACACGGTGGTGACGCCGTCGGCCCGGGCCATGGTCTCCAGGTCCCTGACCCGGGCCGCGCTCGGCTCGGACTCGGGGTCGAGGCCGTTGACGGCCTCCTCGGTCAGGCCGTAGCGCTCGGCGAGGTAGCCGAAGGCCGCGTGGGTGGTGACGAAGACCTTGGACTTCGTGTGCGCGAGGCCGTTCTTGAACCGGGTGTTCAGGTCGTCCAGCTGCTTGACCAGGGCCGCGGTGTTCTTCCGGTAGTCGGCCGCGTGGTCCGGGTCGGCCTTCTCGAAGGCCTTGCCGACGCCTTCGGCGACCTGGGCGTAGCGCACCGGGTCCAGCCAGATGTGCGGGTCGAGGCCGGCCGGTTCCTCGTTCTTCGAGGTGTCGTGGGAGGCCGCGTGTCCGCCGACCTCGTTGCCGTGCTTCTCCAGGGTGGTCAGGGAGGCGGCGTCGATCTTGGTCTGCACGGACGACTGGGCGACGGCGCTGTCGACGGAGGGCTGGAGGTTCCTGAGGTAGAGGACCGCGTCGGACTTCTCGATCCCGACGATCTGCTTGGGGCTGATCTCCAGGTCGTGGGGTTCCTGGCCGGGCGTGGTGAGGCTGGTGACGTGGACGTGGCCGCCGCCTATCCGGTCGGCGAGGAAGGCCATCGGGTAGAACGACGCGACGACGTCGAACTTGCCGGTCCGGGCCGCCGTGGCGTCGCCGCCGCAGGCCGTGAGGGTCGCTATGCCGAGTGCGGTGACGGTGGTCGCGGCGGCCGCGGGTATGAGGCGGCGTCGTACGTTCATGAGAGTCATTTTCAACAAACATGGAAACCGTTGTCAACAAGCTCCGGTGAGAGGCCGGTAAGGGGATCCGATTTGGTTGAGGGGGAGCCCCCGCCGGTACGCTGAAGCATTCGCTGTGAAGCGTCTCGCTTCGTCGCCCGTCGTCGTAATGAAGAGAGCACCGTGGCCGCCGACAAGATCGACACCATCGTCAGCCTGAGCAAGCGCCGAGGCTTCGTATTCCCGTGCAGTGAGATCTACGGCGGTCAGCGTGCCGCCTGGGACTACGGGCCGCTGGGTGTCGAGCTCAAGGAGAACCTGAAGCGCCAGTGGTGGCGCTACATGGTGACGTCGCGCGAGGACGTGGTCGGCATTGACTCGTCCGTCATCCTGGCCCCCGAGGTCTGGGTCGCCTCCGGTCACGTCGCCACCTTCACGGACCCGCTGACCGAGTGCACCGCGTGCCACAAGCGGTTCCGCGCGGACCACCTGGAGGAGGCCTACGAGGCCAAGCACGGCCGCCTGCCGGAGAACGGCCTGGCGGACGTGAACTGCCCGAACTGCGGCAACAAGGGCCAGTTCACCGAGCCCAAGCAGTTCTCGGGGCTGCTCTCCACCCACCTCGGCCCGACCCAGGACAGCGGCTCCGTCGCCTACCTGCGTCCGGAGACCGCGCAGGGCATCTTCACCAACTTCGCCCAGGTGCAGACCACTTCGCGCCGCAAGCCGCCGTTCGGCATCGCGCAGATGGGCAAGTCCTTCCGCAACGAGATCACGCCCGGCAACTTCATCTTCCGCACCCGCGAGTTCGAGCAGATGGAGATGGAGTTCTTCGTCAAGCCGGGCGAGGACGAGAAGTGGCAGGAGTACTGGATGGAGCAGCGCTGGAACTGGTACACCGGCCTGGGCCTGCGCGAGGAGAACATGCGGTGGTACGAGCACCCGAAGGAGAAGCTCTCCCACTACTCCAAGCGCACCGCTGACATCGAGTACCGCTTCCAGTTCGGCGGCAACGAGTGGGGCGAGCTGGAGGGTGTCGCCAACCGCACCGACTACGACCTCGGCGCCCACTCCAAGGCCTCCGGCCAGGACCTCTCCTACTTCGACCAGGAGGCCGGCGAGCGCTGGACGCCGTACGTCATCGAGCCGGCGGCCGGTGTCGGCCGCGCGATGCTGGCGTTCCTGCTCGACGCGTACGTCGAGGACGAGGCGCCGAACGCCAAGGGCAAGCTGGAGAAGCGCACGGTGCTGCGCCTGGACCACCGCCTCGCCCCGGTGAAGGTCGCCGTCCTCCCGCTGTCCCGCAACCCGGAGCTCTCGCCCAAGGCCAAGGGTCTCGCCCAGGCGCTGCGGCAGAACTGGAACATCGAGTTCGACGACGCGGGCGCCATCGGCCGCCGCTACCGCCGCCAGGACGAGATCGGCACGCCGTACTGCGTCACCGTCGACTTCGACACGCTCGAGGACAACGCGGTGACCGTGCGCGAGCGCGACACGATGAAGCAGGAGCGGGTGTCCCTGGACCAGATCGAGGGCTACCTCGCGGGTCGCCTCGTCGGCTGCTAGGCACCTGGCCCGGTCGTCCGGCCGGCCGTGCGGTTCCCCGCACCCCTCTGGGGGTGCGGGGAACCGCTTTTTTACGGGCTCGGCGATCCCGTGGCGGCCCTATGGACTGACAGATATTGAAATCTGTCAGCTGTCATGCCAGGATGGGGGAATGACGACGACGCACACCCGCACCCTCGGAACCACCGGCCCGCAGGTCTCCGCCCTCGGTCTCGGCTGCATGGGCATGTCCGCGCTGTACGGCGAGGCCGACCGGGCCGAGTCGATCGCGACCGTCCACGCCGCCCTCGAAGCCGGCGTGACCCTGCTCGACACCGGCGACTTCTACGCCATGGGCCACAACGAGATGCTCATCGGCGAGGCGCTGCGCACCGCCCCCGCCGCCCGTCGCGAACAGGCCCTGCTCAGCGTGAAGTTCGGCGCGCTGCGCGGCCCGGAGGGCAGCTGGCTCGGATACGACGGCCGCCCGGCCGCGGTCAAGAACTTCGCCGCCTACTCCCTCCAGCGCCTCGGCGTCGACCACATCGACGTCTACCGGATCGCCCGCGTCGACCCGGACGTTCCCATCGAGGAGACCGTCGGCGCGATCAGCGAACTGGTCGACGCCGGGTACGTCCGGCACATCGGCCTCAGCGAGGTCGGCGCCGAGAACATCCGGCGGGCCGCCGCCACCGCCCCCATCTCCGACCTCCAGGTCGAGTACGCGATCATCACCCGGGACATCGAGCGGGAGATCCTGCCGACCACCCGGGAACTGGGCATCGGCATCACCGCGTACGGTGTGCTCTCCCGAGGCCTGATCTCCGGCCACTACACCCCGGACCGGCAGCTCGGCGCCGGTGACTTCCGGGCCCACTCGCCCCGCTTCCAGGGCGACAACCTCCGGCACAACCTCGGCCTGGTCGAGGCGCTGCGCAAGATCGCCGACGAGAAGGGCGTGACCGTGGCCCAGATCGCCATCGCCTGGGTGCTCTCCCGGGGCGCCGGGCACGGCGACGACATCGTGCCGCTCGTCGGCGCCCGCACCCGCGAGCGGCTCTCCGAGTCGCTGGGCGCGCTGGACGTCATCCTGGACGCGGCCGACCTGGCGGCGATCGAGGAAGCCGTACCGGCCGGCGCGGCGGCCGGCACCCGCTACCCGGCCGCGCAGATGAGCCATCTCGGCACCGAGCACTGACCGCGGCGCCGGGTACCGTCTAGGTCATGGCAGCCACGTCCCCGCCCCCGGTCCTCACCGCCGAACGCATCCTCGAGGCGACCGAGGAGGTGCTGCGCCGCCACGGCCCGGCCAAGGCCACCGTGGTCGACGTGGCCCGCGCGCTCGGCGTCAGCCACGGCAGTGTCTACCGGCACTTCCGGACCAAGGCGGCGCTGCGTGCGGCGGTGACCAAGCGGTGGCTGGACCGTACCTCGGCGGCGTTGTCCGGCATCGTGGCCGAGGACCGGGCCCCCGAGGACCGGCTGCGCGGCTGGCTGCGGGCGCTGTTCGAGGCCAAGCGGCGCAAGGCGTGCGACGACCCCGAGCTGTTCGCCACCTACATGGTGCTGGTCGAGGAGAGCGGCCCGGCGGTCGCCGAGCACATCGCCGACCTGACCGGCCAGCTGACCCGGATCATCGCGGACGGGGCCGGGTCGGGCACCTTCACGGTGTCCGACCCGGCCGCCGCGGCCCGCGCGGTCTTCCAGGCCACCGGCCGCTTCCACGACCCGGGCTAC